>JBDLHW010000110.1:0-6557 GCA_039715155.1 Campylobacterota bacterium
CCAGAATCTTTCTCTTGAGATACACCATGGATGTTTTTCTTTAATTATTTCCAAAAATCTGTTTTTCGGTTGGTCAAAAAAATACTCCACTTTTTGTTATAATCATTATATGCAAATTACTCAAACAAGCTTATTAAATTCATTTTCAAACTTAACTCATTGCTTTACTACTAAGAATGGTGGAGTTAGCAGTGGGATCTACTCTTCACTTAACCTTGCCTTTCATGTTGAAGACAGTAGTGAAGATGTAAATAGAAACCATACTCTCTTAGCGGACAAATTAGCTTATGAAAGAGAAACACTTGTTCATATGAAGCAGATTCACTCCGATATAGTCCATCTTGTCACAGCAGACGACAACTTTAAAAACCCTCCAATATGCGACGCACTCATAACAGATAAACTAAATACTCCACTGATGGTCATGGTTGCAGACTGCTCTCCTATACTTTTTTATGACAGTGTAAAAAAAGTCATAGCTGTAGCTCACGCTGGACGGCAGGGTGCATTTAAAAATATAGTTAAAAATGTAATTGAAAGTTTTAAAAACAACTATGCTTCAAAGACAGAAAACATTTTAGTAACAATAGGTGCAAGTATTGGTGAGTGCTGCTATGAAGTTGGAGCTGAGATTTATGATGAAGCTAAAGAGTTAAATTTAGAATACAGTATGTCAAAACGAGATAGTAGTTACTATTTAAATGTGAGTCATATCTTAAAAAGACAACTCCTGGACTCTGGAGTTCAAAAAGAAAACATAGAAATTTCAGATGAGTGTACCTGTTGTAATAAGGACAGATACTTCTCTTATAGAGCAGATGGAACTACTGGAAGGTTTTGCGGAGTGATAAAACTCTTATAGCTCCTTAACTCTCTTAGCTAATTGTTCAGGAAGAAGTCCGAGAGACTCTTCAACAAGTTTTGTATTTCCATGAGTTATAAAATCATCACTATACTCAAAACTTGTCACTTGAATATCTAATATTTTCTCATCTGCTAAAAACTCTGAAACTGCAGAAGCGACTCCACCCATTTTAGAACTATCTGAAAATACAAACCATTTTTTATGTTTGAGCGCCATCTCACATAGCATATTTTCATCTAATGGCTTTACAAAACGTAAGTCTAAAATACTCACCGGCTTTTCCATAAACTCGGCTGTTTCATAAGCACGTCCTACTCCATTGCCATAACCTATAAAAAGTATATTGGAGTCATTTGAGCGAAGAAGCTCAGATTTCGCCAACTCAAACGAAGTTGATTCAGGTAAATCTGTCTGAGTAAAAGAGCCCCTTGGGTAACGCAGAGAACATGGATGTTGATACTCCGCGGCAAAGGCCATAGCCTGATGAAATGATTTCTCATCACGTGGAGCGAAGAGTGTCATGTTTGGAATAGCTCTTAAAAAAGATATATCAAAAACACCTTGATGTGTTTCACCATCTTCACCAACTATTCCAGCACGATCAAGTGCAAATACAACCGGCAAATCCATCAGACAAGTATCATGAATTACCTGATCATAGCCACGCTGTAGAAATGTTGAGTAGATTGTACAAAATGGTTTAAAACCCTCTTTTGCTAAAGCAGACATTGAAGTTACGGCGTGCTGCTCTGCAATTGCAACATCCCAAAATCTATCTGGGTAAGTTTCCATTAAATCTGTTAAACCTGTTCCACTTGGCATTGCTGCTGTTGCACCAACTATTTTTTCATCCTTCTCTGCAAGATGCATAAGTGCTTCCGTATAGATTTGAGTAGCACTTTTAGTAGAAGATTTTTTAGCACTTGCTCCATTACTCAGATCAAAGGGACCTACACCATGCCACTTTTCCTCTTTACCTTCGGCAATCTCATAACCTTTACCTTTAATAGTCTGAGCATGGATAATCACAGGCTGTCCTAAGTTTTTGGCAGTCTGCATAATTTCTGTAAGTTGGGCGATATTATGCCCATCTACAGGACCAATATAGTTAATCCCCATCTCCTCAAACATCATACCTGGCGTAATCAGCTTCAGAGACTCTTCCATACGTTTTGCAATGTAGTGAGCACCTTCACCAAAATTATCTACAAAGCTCTCAGTTGTCTTTTTAAATCTTTGGTAAAATGGAGATGCCATAGCAGAACTCAGCATACGACTTACTGCACCGATAGGTTTTGCAATACTCATCTCATTATCATTAAGAATAATAACCATCGGGTATTTTCTATCACCAAGTTCATTAAGTGCTTCATATACCATGCCGGCAGTCATAGAGCCATCACCAATCATAACAACAGGAATGCGACTATCCTGCTCACCTTTAAGTGCTATAGCTTTTGCCGCCCCGACACCTAAAGAGATTGAAGTGGAACTGTGTCCGGCAACGAAATAATCATCATCACTCTCACTCGGTTTTGTATATCCGCAAAGACCGTTAAACTGACGAAGAGTATCAAACTCATCCCATCTATCAGTTAGTAGTTTATGTGCATATGATTGATGTGAAACATCAAATATAAACGGGTCTTTTTGAGAATCAAACACTTTATGCATCGCTACAATCAGCTCTGTTGCACCAAGTGTTGAACTCAGGTGTCCACCATTTTTACTAACAACTCGTAAAATTTCTTCTCTTA
The DNA here is from genome assembly GCA_039715155.1 of Campylobacterota bacterium. GTDB lineage: Bacteria > Campylobacterota > Campylobacteria > Campylobacterales > Sulfurimonadaceae > Sulfurimonas. Next base: position 2,623 of record JBDLHW010000110.1, read on the forward strand.
TTTCACCGCAAAGAGTCTCTAACTCTTCTATAGATTTTGACTTAATATTCATTTATTCTCTATTCACTTAAAACAGCTTTCTTTACTCTCTCAAATCTTTTTGAAATTTCTGCATCTATATTGCCAGCATCGCTAATCGCGATAACTCCACCTTCACTAATCGCACTATCTGAAACTACTTCGATATGTTCTAGTGAACCTACGTGTTCAGATATAGAGCCATGATTCTTTGGATTAACTTTCAGTGTAACTTTTGATGCACTCTGCAGCTCTTTGATCAACTCATCTGATAAAACTTTTGCAACCTCTTTAGAGTTATCAGCAAGTTCAACATTCACAACCTCTTTAGAAATATCTAAAGCCGCTGTAACTAAACTATCTTTAATAGCTTCTAATGCAGTTTGAAAATCACTTGCACTTCCCTCTAGTTTTTGGACTGATAATGAAAACTGCTTAATTGCATCCGTAATACTTACATCACCATCTTCTATTGCTTTGGCTTTTCCAGCCTGCATGCCTTCATTAAAGGCCTCTTCTTTAGCTTTTTCTAACTCCAGCTTATGCTCTTCTTCTTTTGCTTCAAGCTTCATCTGTAGTTTAATGAAATTTGATGACATATCATCAGTCTTTTTCATCAAAGATTCGATCAAGGACTCTTTAGAACTTGTACTTAACTCACTTGAATCAATTTCTGTTACTTTTGGAGCACTCTCCTGGGTAGGTTCTGGAACCAAGTTAGAGTGAGTAACTGTGCTATCTTCATCCCCATTTGAGCCCAAAGCTATAATTTTAAAATTGTACTTGTCAACACTATGCATTGCTACTGAATCATTTGATATAACTGTTGCCATAACTACTCAATCATCTCTTCAGTTGAACCCATCTGTATAGTTCCAGCTTCTGCGAGAGCATTTACAGACTCAACAATTTTTCTCTGTGCTGCTTCAACATCTTTCATCTTCACTGCACCAAGGAACTGCATCTCCTCTTCAAATGCTTCACGTGCTCTCTCACTCATTGCAGAGAAGAACTTCTCTTTAAGCTCTTCTGGTGAAGACTTAAGTGCTAACATAAGTTCAGCTTTATCTGCAGCTTTGAGAATTTCAGTAATAGCATTTTTATCAAGAGAGACTATATCTTCAAATGTAAACATCATATCTTTAATGAGAGTCGCTAACTCTTCATCCACCTGTTCAATCGTAGCAAGGGTGGATTTAGAAGATTTTGTACCAAGACGGTTAAAGATATCTGCAACCGCTCTTGTTCCACCAACTTCAACTTTGTATGAAGCAAGAGATTCAAGTTTAGACTCTAACACTGCGGAGACTCTTTTAATAACTGACGGAGAGATATCTCCAAGTTTAGCCATTCTCATTGCAACTTCACTTCTTAAATCGTCTGGAAAGAACTGAAGTGTGTCCGCCGCTTCCGTTGCATCCATATGTGCCAGGATAAGAGCAACTGTTTGCGGATGTTCATTAACAATAAAGTCTGATAGTTGCTGAGGCTTAATTTTTGAAAGATATGCAAAATTTTGAGTATTTTGCATACTTTTAGAGAGTTTCTCTAATACTTTTTTAGCTTCATCCGGACCAAGAGTTCTATAGAGAAGTTCTCTTGCATACTCCATACCACCAGAAGTAAGATACTGTCCAGATTGAAAAATTGCATGAAACTCTTCAAGTATTGCAGTTGCTATTGATCTGTCTATAGTGCTGTTAGTAGCAATATATTTTGACACCTCTGTAATTGCTTCAACACTCATATTTGAAAAAATTGCTGAAGTTGCTTCTTCACCAAGCTGCAGTAAAAGTATCGCTATCTTTTCTGATATTGTCATCTCATCAAAAAGAGCCTGTTGCTGTGGGTTTAAACTTGCCATTCTTTACCCCTTCTTCGCCGAAGGACCTTGTCCCTCTGCTTCTTCACTTAAAAGTGCTTGCAGAAGTGATGCCACCTCTTCAGGTGAATCTTCTGCCATTGTTCTTACTTTATCAAGGATGACTTCATACTTAAGTTCATCCTCGTTAAAACCTTGACCAACACCAAGTTGATCTTCAACTTTTTTACGCATATCTTGAACTTTTTGAACTAAATCTTCATCTTCATCATCATCTATCTCTAAGATAGGTTTAGCAAGTTCTTCATCCTCTTTTGAAACCTCAAGCATACGTTCTGCAAAAGGAGTAATAACTTTTTTGTAGATGATAAGAAGTAAAATAAGAACAAACAGATATTTAAACAGACCAGAGAAAGGTGCTAAGTATGTCTCGCTAAATGCAACCGCTTGAGAAACGCTATCAGAGCCTGGCTCACCCTTATCTCTTTTAAACTGTAGGTTTTGTACAGATATCTGATCACCTCTAGCCTCATTGATACCTATAGACTGACTCACCAACGATGTTAGTGCCAACAGGTCAGTATCATCTAATGACTGGTACTCTAATTGATCTGTAGGTGTTCCATCTTCACCAAGTTTATACTTGTACTTTCCATCTACCATAACAGCTGCAGTGATTCTTTTTATACGTGCAAACTGACTCTTTGTAGTAGATACTGTCTTACCGACTTCATAGTTTGTTGTACCGCTGTTTTTTTCATACTTTTCACTAGTTTGGTTACCCTTAAGTCCTTGAACCGGACCTATATTACTTACAGTTCCAGGAACTCCACCAACTTGTTCTGGTGAACCACCCTCACGTTTCTCTTCACTAATCTGTTCACTTCTAACAACATTTTCAGGATCAAAAACTTCTGATGTAGAGTTTTTTATAGAAAAATCATACTCAATTGTAACTTGTGCTACAACTTTAGAATCTCCACCGACAAAAGGGGAGATTACCTGAACTATTTTCCTCTGTCTCTTTTTCTCTTCTTTTGTTTTAAACTTCTGTTGTACAGATGAAAGCTCTCCCATCTGTGCCATCTCATCCTCATCACCAAGTGTTTCACCATCACCATTTATAAGCATAACATCCGATGAAGACATCTTTGGTACTGCTGCGGCAACAAGGTTTTTTATACCTCTAATCTGTTTTGATGAAAGATTTCTTCCTTCTACAAGCTGAACCATTACAGAAGCAGTCGGGTCAACCTGCTTTGAAACGAAAAGAGTATCTTTAGGAAGTGCTAAACTCACCGATGCTGACTCTATCGGAGCAAGTGCATTTATGGTACGTGAGAGTTCTCCCTCTAGTGCGCGAAGATGTTTAATCTTTTGATCAAAACTTGTAGCTCCAAACTCTTGGTTGTCAAAGAGCTCAAATCCAACCCCATTATCTTTAGGGATGCCCAGTGAAGCGATTGAGATTCTCTGTTTATAGACTACATTTTTTGGAACTTTGATTACATTATTTGCTTCTAATTTATAATCAATATTCTCTTTTTCAAGCTGATCCACTACTTTTGCCGCATCAGATGAGCTTAGTGAGTCAAAAAGAACTTCATATTTATTAGGTTGATTTTTTTGAGCAGTATATACAACTAGAAATAGAAGAAAGGCCACTATTCCAATAACAGCAAACGCAATAATAACTTTTTGCTGCTTCGTTAGCTTCGCATACAGAATAACTAACTGTGAAAAAAGTACCTTAAAATCCATTAATTTCCCATTCTCTTATATTAATTCACTCGTTAATTCAAAAAAACGGCTGTTCTGTTCTTTTGTTCCAACAGTTACACGTAAAGCATTCATTCCATATCCACTTAAATCTCTGACAATCATCCCACGCTTAAGTAAACTATCCGCTATTTTACTCGATTTATGGTTATTATTGAGACATAATGTAACGAAATTTGTATAACTCTCTATTATATCTATTTTTTTGCTCTTTGCAAACTCTTCGTAACGTTTCATCTCATCAAAACAATCTGCGATACAATTGTTTACAAATTCTTCATCTTCAACTGCCACGCTAGCCGCTTCAAGTGAAAGA
>JBDLHW010000111.1:0-6476 GCA_039715155.1 Campylobacterota bacterium
TTATTTTTAATCCAGTTGATTACAAGAGCGTTCTGTGGATAAAATATTGCTAAATCACCAGTAGACTTTTTCACATCATACGTGAGATGCTTAATATATCTATTATATTCTATCTCTGTTATCTCTTCTTTGAGTGCTTCTAAAACTTCTTGACCTATATTCACATAAAACCCTGTTTAATTGTTTAGATGTGAATAGTATACTACAAAGAGATAAAATAGGGGTAAAAATATGTGAATAACTTAATTTTTATTATGTGAATATTAATGTATAATCTCTATATAAAAAGATTTGGGAAAATAATGATAATTTTAGGAATAGATCCAGGTACAAGAAATATGGGATATGCACTGATCTCTTTAGAGAAAGGAAAAATATCTCTTGTAGAGGCCGGTCTTATTAAAATGAAAGCAGAAGAGCTGCAGTTTCAGATACCTCAGATGGTAGAGGGACTGGGCAGAATCTTTGAAACCCATAAAATAGATGAGGTTGCCATGGAAGATATTTTTTATGCACATAACCCGGCAACTACTATAAAATTAGCTCAATTTCGCGGGGCGATTATGCTGAAACTGCTTCAGGAGTTTGGACAGTTTCATGAATATACCGCACTTCAAGTTAAAAAAGCACTTACAGGTAAAGCAAAGGCGGGTAAAGAGCAGGTTGCATTTATGGTAAAAAGACTTCTAAACATAAAAAAAGAGATAAAACCGCTTGATATTTCAGATGCAATGGCCGTTGCAATTACTCATTCACAAAGAGTCAAACTAAAAAAGTAAATTTTAGATACTATTTTATAAATAGAAAAGGAAACTATATGTCAACAATTGATAATGCAACCATTGTGAAGCAAGCAAATATCTATTACGATGGAAAGGTAACAAGTAGAACAGTAAAATTTAGCGATGGTTCTATACAATCTTTAGGAATCATGCTTCCGGGTGAGTATACTTTTGCTACTAATGAGGCTGAGATTATGGAGATGTTAAGTGGTGAGCTTGATATCAGACTTCCGGGTGAAGATTGGAAAACTTTAAATACACCGGAAACTTTCAATGTTCCAGCTAACTCATCGTTTGATCTAAAGATTAAAACTGTAACTGATTACTGCTGTTCATATATCAAGGACTAAAGTCCAGCTCACTTTTCATTTATCAGCTCAATAATCTCCATAACGCTAAGAGTGAAGAGGTAGTCACTCTTTTTGGCACGAATATGGCAGTTTATACAAGATAATATTTTACCTTCATACCACATCTGCGTGCCTGTTTTATCATATACCCCATACCACCAGTCATTATACTCTTCATCATAACCTCTCTCCATTTTCATCATAATAGCCAGTCTGGCTATATCCTCTCTTTTTTGCCCCGGGTAGAGAGGTTTAATAATTATTGAACCAGATTTGAATTTGGTTTTTTTATTTACGTAGGAGTCTTTCGCTATATTGTTCACATAGATATCAACATATGCACGATGATCGAATGATTTAAAGGGCTCACTGTTTAGCAAGTGCAACTCTTTCCACCAATGAAAAGAGTATGTTATCTTTAGTCTGTTTTCTTGTGCCATTAAAGAGGACAAGAGTATGGATAGTATAAGTAACTTAATCATCTTGTAATGGCTCAAAATTCTCTTTGGGCTCATTACAGTCTGGACAGGTCCAATCATCTGGTAAATCTTCAAACGCAGTGCCAGGAGCAATGTCATTTTCTTCATCACCAATTTCGGGATCGTATATATAATCACACACTCTACATATATATTTTTTCATAATAGATCCTTCTTACTTTTATATATTATAAAGCAGAGAGAATCAAATATTAATAAATATTATAATTAGTTTTGTTTGTTTAGTTTAAGTAAATTGTGAGACAAGTTGAGAGAGGCTGTTTTCATCTAGTGCACCTGAAACACGGTGAACCTCTTTCCCACCTTTGAAAACCATTAGAGTTGGTATGCTTCTTATTCCAAATCTTGCACCTAGGTTTTGTTCATTTTCTGTATTTACTTTAACGAACAGGGTTTTTAATGGAAACGAAGCAGCTGTTTTTTCAAAAATAGGTCCCATCATCTTACAAGGACCACACCAAGGTGCCCAGAAGTCAATAATAACTGGAATATCACTATTTACCAAGACTTCATCAAAGTTAGCCTCAGTGAGCTCTATGGGCTTTGTATCAAGGAGGGATTTTTTACACTTACCGCAGTTAGCTTTTTTGTAAGAGTCTTTTTGTGGAACATTGTTTACACTTAAACAGTGGGGACATACTACTCTCATAATTTTCCTTTAAAAGTTAGCTTCTTGGTATTTTATATCTGAACAGACAATATAACATAGAGAATTTTTTATACTAGAGAGAGTATCATACTCTCCAACACCAAAGGCAATACCTCCATCGTCTATAAGATTTATGCCATCACCCATATCAACTAGATGGAGCTTTGAGCTATCTAGAAGTTTAGCATCACTGACGCCATTAAACTCAAGTTCTATACTTACCCAGTCAAATGCTCTTGCTTCATCTTGTCCGGCTAATGCTATTTTCATTGTTGTGGGAGATATAACCTCAAGAGAGCGAAACTCTCCATCTTTGAAGTTGTTAAAGCGCTGCATAAACGCAGCTAAATCTTTTGCTAGTAAAGGTTTCATAGTTTACTCTCTATTGACAACCAACACATTCCATACTTCTATCTTCTACATCGCTTGCAACTTCAGGAGATTGTGAACGGAGGTAGTAAGTAGATTTTAGACCCAGTTTCCATGCAAGCATATATATTTCGTTTAGATACTTACCGCTCGCTTTATCCAGTGTGATAAAAATGTTCAGTGATTGACCTTGGTCTATCCACTTTTGTCTAATTGCAGCTGCTTTGATTAGAACCGTCTGATTCAGATCATAAGCAGGTGTATAGTAAGCCCAAGTATCAGGAGAAAGTTTAGGAACAACAACTGGAATAAGACCAGACAGGTTCTCTTCAAACCACTTACGTTTAAATACCGGCTCAATAGCTTGAGTTGTTCCTGTAAGGATAGAGATAGAAGATGTAGGAGCAACAGCCATCAGGTAACCGTTTCTCATACCTTGAGATTTTACTTTAGCTCTTAGCTCATCCCACTCATATGTAGAAGCAAAAAGTCCGCCACGGTCTACAAGGTTGATAACATCTGCGTTCGCATGGTCTTGAGGCATAATCCCTCTGCTCCACTTAGAACCTTCAAACTCTGGATAGCTTCCTTTTTCTGCTGCCAAGTCAGATGAAGCTGATACTGTGTTATAACAAACAGATTCCATAATCTCATCTATCTTATCAAAGTGCTCTTGAGTTCCCCATGATATTCCAGCTTCTGCCAACATCTGAGCTTCACCCATTACACCAAGACCAATAGAACGAGATTTCATGTTAGTGCGTTTTACTTTTTCAACCGGATAGAAGTTCAGATCAATAACATTATCCAAACATCTAACAGCCGTCGGAACGATTCTCTCTATCTCCTCTTTTGTGTTTATACGTGAGAGGTTAATAGAAGCAAGATTACAAACAGCAGTAGAACCATCCACTTTCTCTTTCTCAACAACATAGATTGGCAGACCGCCAAGAGAGTCAAGCGCAGTAACTTTTTTAGCCGGTTTTGTTATACCGCTATCAACTGTTACCATCTCCTCCTCTTCATAACTAACAGTGTCACCGTTTTCAAAGATGAACTTTATCTTGTAGTGATTTGGTGCTGTATTTTGAAAAATCTCAGTACAGAGGTTTGAACTTCTGATAACACCGAAGTGATCATTAGGGTTAGCTCTGTTTGCGTTATCTTTAAAACATAGGAACGGTGAACCAGTCTCAAAGTAAGAAGTTAAAATCTTTTTCCAAAGATCCTTAGCCTTTACCTTCTCTTTTAATATAGAGTCATCTTGTTCTAACTCTTTATATCTTTCATTAAACGCATCACCATATAGCTCTGTTAACTCTCTAACATCATAAGGGTCAAACAGTGTCCAGATAGAGTCCTCTTGAACTCTCTGCATGAAAAGATCATTTAACCACATTGAAGGGAAAAGATCATGAGCACGACGACGCTCTTCACCAGAGTTTTTCTTTAGGTCTAAAAAGTCATTTATATCTATATGCCAAGGTTCCATGTAAACAGCTATAGCACCTTTTCTAGTTCCCAGCTGATCAACCGCAATTGCGATGTCATTTGTGATCTTAAGAAATGGTACTGTACCGCCGGCTGCATTTTTATGTCCATCAATAAATGAACCCATAGAACGAATACCTGTCCAGTCCCAACCGATTCCACCACCAAACTTAGAGAGCATAGCCATCTCCTGGTAAGCGTCAAATATACCTTCGATATTATCAGGAGTTGAACCGATGTAACATGAGCTTAGTTGGTGTCTTGTTGTTCTAGCGTTCGAGAGTGTTGGTGTTGCAAGCATAACTTGAAACTGAGAGATCATGTCATAAAATTTAATAGCCCACTCATGTTTATCTTCCTCACGTTGAGCTAAGAACATAGCGATAGCCATGAACATATGCTGAGGAAGTTCTATAGGATTAGAGTCTCTGTCTTTGATTAGGTATCTGTCATAAAGTGTTTTAACACCAAGATAGTTGAAAAGCATATCGCGTTCAGGAACGATGTACTTCTCTAATCTCTCCAAGTCATACATATCTCCAAGACCAAGTAGAAGTCTTCCCTCTTTCTCTCCACGTTTGAAATATTTCTCAAGTGAACAGTAGCCAGTAAAGCCGTTTACTTGATGGTAGAGGTTGAACATGAAGAGACGTGAAGCTACAAATGTCCAGTTGGGAGCATCGATATCTATCTTATCAACAGCTGTTTTGATTAGAGTCTCTTGAATCTCTTTAGATGTTATACCATCGCGAAAGAGAATCTGCGCATCAACTTCTAGCTCACTCTGAGAAACGTTAGTTAAATCTTTAACTGCAGCAGCTGTATACTTTTGGATTTTAGTAATATCCAGAGGCTCTGTTCTACCATTACGTTTTATAATTGTTATCATTAATTGTTTCCTGAAAGAGAAATATTTTCTTAATTTCTCACATAATTATTTAGTTAATAATTACATAAAAAATTCTGTTAAGCAAATTGATTCTATCGCAAGTATAGTTTAAAAAAGTTTAAATTTTATAAATAAGTTGATTAAATTTTAATAGATTTTTGTGAGGTTTAAAAAGATATAATTTTAATTGATATTAAGCATAACCGTTAGGCTATGCTGCTGTTTTTTGTGATGTTATTTAAAAACACGTTTGAAAATATTATCTACATTTTTCGTGTAGTAATCGTAGTTAAAACACTCACGAATTTGCTCTTCACTTAGTGAGTTTCTTAACTCTTCATCTGCTAAAAGATGTCCAAGGTATAGAGACTCACCTTTCTCATTTGTAGTAGCTTTACCCTGTTGAATCTCTTCCCAAACTTTCATTGCATTTCTTTGAACAATCTTGTATGCATCCTCACGTGATACACCCTGAAGTGGAAGCTCAAGTAAAACACGTTGTGAGAAAACCAATCCACCTGTCAGGTTTAGATTCTTCATCATATTTTCAGGCATTACTGTAAGATTAGCTATAACACTGTTCATACGGTGCATCATAAAGTTAGTAGTGATGAAAGCATCAGGTAACCAGAATCTCTCAGTAGAGCTATGTGAGATATCTCTCTCATGCCATAGAGCTACATTTTCCATCGCAGGCATAGCATAAGCTCTAATCATACGTGCAAGACCAGTAATGTTTTCTGTAAGAATAGGATTACGTTTGTGTGGCATTGCAGATGAACCCTTTTGCCCTTTTGCAAAATACTCTTCAGCTTCATATACTTCTGTTCTCTGCAGGTGTCTCACTTGAACAGCAAACTTCTCTATAGAAGATGCCATCGTTGCTAAGGCTGTCGCCAGTCTTGCATATCTGTCACGATGAACAACTTGGTTAGAACATGGCTCAGGTTTTAATCCTAACTCAGCCATTGCATACTCTTCAAGTTCTAATGGAGCGTGAGCAAAGTTACCCATAGCACCAGAGATTTGACCAACTGCGATAACATCCATAGTCTGCTCTAAGTTCTCTAAGTGACGAGCCATCTCATCATACCAAACTGCTAATGTCAGACCAAAAGTTATTGGCTCACCGTGAATACCGTGTGAGCGTCCAACCATTAATGTAAACTTGTGCTCCTCAGCTCTTTTCTTGATAGACTCCATAAGCATCTTCACATCGTCGATGATTATCTCTAGTGAAGCTTTCATCTGAAGAGCAACACCTGTATCAACAGCATCTGAAGAAGTCATACCGTAGTGGAACCATCTTGACTCTTCACCTAGTGATTCTGATACACTTGTATTAAATGCAATAAGGTCATGCTTAGTAATAGCTTCTATCTCTTCAATTCTCTCAACTGAGAAAGTTGCATTTTTAACAATCTTGTCTGCATCTTCTTGAGGGAT
>JBDLHW010000112.1:0-6438 GCA_039715155.1 Campylobacterota bacterium
AGCTACGTTAGCTGAGGAGAGAGGTGTTGAGATTTATACCGGTTTCTCTGTTGATTCAGTTATCTATGATGATGAGAATAGAGTTATCGGCGTAAAAACTAAAGATACTGGTGTAGACCACCATGGAGTTAAGCAGAAAAACTTCCAAGAGGGTACTACTATAGAAGCTTCCATTACAGTTTTTGCTGAGGGGACAAGAGGTTCTGCGGTTAAAACAGTTATTGAAAAGCTGAATCTAGATGGTGGTAAAAACCCTCAGATATACTCTTTAGGTGTAAAAGAGATCTGGAAAGTTCCAGAGGGTAATATCGAAGCTGGTGCAGTTAAGCATACCTTTGGTTATCCACTTAAAGATAAGCAGGAGTTTGGCGGTGGTTTTATCTACGGTCTAACAGAAAATAGAGTTGCACTTGGACTCGTAGTAGGTCTAGACTATAAAGATCCATCGTTTGATGTTCATGCTGCGATGCAAGTTTGGAAAACTCATCCATATGTATCTAAGATTCTTGAAGGTGGTTCAGTGATAGAAGCTGGAGCAAAAACACTTCCTGAGGGTGGTTGGAACTCTGTACCAAAATACTATGCTGATAATATGATGATAGTTGGTGATAGTGCAGGTTTCTTAACAACTGCAAGACTTAAGGGTGTTCATTTAGCTGTAAGATCTGGTATCTGTGCGGCAACAGCGGCCGTAGAAGCTCTAATAAATGAAGATACAAGCAAAAACTCACTCTCAAAATATGAAGAGCTTGTGAATGAGAGCTCTATCTATACTGAACTCTATCCAGTTAGAAATATGAGAGCAGTTATGCAAGATGGTATGATTCTTGGTGGTTTTAAAATGGGTATACAGTTAGTTACTGGCGGTACCTGTCTAATGGTTCCAAAAGTTAAAGATGACTACAGTGAAACTCAAAAAATTAAAGAGTTTTCCGGAGTACCTTTTGCTGAGAGGTTCGCTGACAAACTAGAGTATGATAAAAAACTTACATTTGATAAGGTTACAACTGTTTATCACTCAAAAGCGATGCATGATGAAGTTCAAGTGCCACACCTCGTTGTAAATGATGAAAAGCAATTCCAATCATCTAACATAGAAGAGTATGGTCTATCTGAAGCAGCTATGTGTCCTGCTGAAGTTTATGAACTACATGTAGACAAGAAGAGTGGTGCTAAATCACTTAGACTGCATGCTGAGAATTGTGTTCACTGTAAAACGTGTGATATTAAATCACCAAACAGTGGAATTACTTGGACTACACCATATGGTGGCGACGGTCCAGACTATAATATGATGTAGAGTGGGGAGAATATAATATGGCTTTAACAATAATCAGTTTAATGAAACAGGTTCCTTTACCATCTGAGATGAGAATGGGTGATGATGGTTTAATGGATAGAACAAAGGCAAAATCTATTATCAATGTTGATTGTGGATATGCTCTTGAAGCTGGACTTCAGATGAAGATAGACAATCCAGATGCAAAACTTATAGTTTGTTCAATGGGACCACCATCTTTTGATATGTCTCTTAAAAAAGCTATCTCTATGGGGTATGATGAAGCATATCTTTTAAGTGATAGAAGACTGGGTGGTTCAGATACTTACGCAACAGGTCTAGCAATATCTACTATGCTTAAACACCTAGGTTTTGGAAAAGGTCTAAATGAAGACTTTATCATTGTAGCAGGTCGTCAAACAAGTGATGGTGATACAGCTCACGTACCATCTCAAGTTGCAGAAAACATGGGTCTTCCTCAAGCGACATTTATTGAAGTTGCAGATTTAAAAGATGGACATATCACAGCAAAAAGAATTATCGAGGGTGGCTATCAGATGATGAAGCTTCCTGTCCCTTGTACTCTATCTTTTACTCCTACAGGTGTTGATCCTAGGCGTCCATCTTTAAGTGGTGCTGTAAAAGCAAAAAAGACTGAAGTTACAATATTAAATATTGATGATGTAGGTCTGAGTGATGAGAAAATCGGTCTAAGCGGTTCTCCTACAATTGTTGCAAAAGTTGCAAATATTGTAAGTGAGAGAGCTCCAGCTAAGATGACAGACGGTCATGGAGAAGCTGAATTAGTTGCCAATTTAATCCAAAACATGAAAGCCGGTAAAAACAGTGTAGAAGTGAAAGAGAAAAAAGCAGCTAAAGCGAAGAAAAGACCAGAAGGCTTTGAAGATGTTGATTTTAGAAATGGAGCATCAGGAATTTTAACATGGGCAGAGGTTGTAAATGGTCAAATATCTAGGCCATCATTAGAACTTTTGACACCTGCTAGAAGCTTAGCCAGTGATCTTGGAAACGATACTAAAGTTATCACCCTTATCATCGGTAAAGATCTTGGAGATATGCCAAAAGAGTTAATAGCTCACGGTGCTGATGAAGTTGTTGTTGTAGATGACAAGAGACTCGAGGAATACAGAATCTTACCTTTTGCAACAGTTTTCGAACAGGTTATTAAAGATAGAAATCCAGAGATTGCTCTCTTTGCTGCAACTACAGCTGGTCGTGAATTGGCTCCTAGAATTGGTGTAAAAACTGATGGTGGTGTGACAGCGGATTGTACAGCACTGGAGATTGGTGAGCATTTTGATAGAAAGAAAAAAATTGTTTATGCACCTATTTTGGAATCTAGAAGACCAACTTACGGGGAGTCAAAACTAGCAACAATCTTAGGTTTTGTATGTCCTCAAATCTCAACAGCTCGTGCAGGTACCTTTGCTGTACCAACTCCGGATGAGAAAAGAGAAGGTACGATAACGCCATTCAAACCAAGACTACCTAAAAGCGACTTTGTAACAGAAATTATTGAAACAGTGATAGGCGAGAGTGGTATGCAAGGTTTATTTGAAGCTGATATTATTGTTGCTGGCGGCAGAGGCACAACAAGTGATGGAATGGCGATGGTAAAAGATTTAGCAGAGGCACTTAAAGCTCAAGGAGTAAATGCTGAGTGGGCATGTTCAAGAGTTATGGTTGATGAGGGTGTTGCAGAGTACGCAAGACAAATTGGTCAAACTGGTAAGACAGTTCGTCCTAAGGTTTATGTTGCTATTGGTGTAAGTGGAGCAGTTCAGCATATTGCCGGTATGATAGAGTCTGAAACTATTGTTGCGATTAATCACAATGCTAAAGAAACTATCTTTCATAATGCAGATTTTGGTATAGTTGGAGATTATGAGGATATAATGCCAGAACTTATTGAAAAAGTTAATGCCGGATTTACATTTGGCTTAGAAGCAAAATAATATTTAAAGCAGTACAAGGAGTTATGCATGGTAGGTAGAAAAGTAGGAATAGTTGGAGCTGGTTTTGTTGGTGCGACTGCAGCATATAGTTTGACAATGACAGGAACATGTCATGAAGTTATTCTCTATGATATAAATGCAGATGTTGCAAAAGGTAAGGCGATTGATATCGGTCAATCAACTAGTTACTCTCCTCAGGGTACTATCGTTACAGCAGCAGAGACAGCAGCTGATCTCAAAGATTGTGATATTGTTGTTATTACTGCAGGTGTTCCTCGTAGAAGTGAAATGACTAGAGCTGATCTGTTAATGATAAATGCAAAAATCATGAAAGATGTTGTTGGAAATATTGCCAAATACTCTCCAAACGCTATTATTCTTTGTGTTTCAAATCCACTAGATATCATGACTTATGTTGTACATAAACTAACTGGCTGGAATAGAAATAGAATTATAGGTATGGCTGGAGCGCTTGATGGTGCGAGAATGGCTTATCAAATCAACCAGACTGTTGGTTACGGTTCAGGCCAAACAAGAGCAATGTTAATTGGTGACCATGGACAGCATATGATTCCAATGCCAGAGATTTCTGCTGTTGGCGGTGTTCCTTTAAATCAGATAGTATCAAAGGAAGATATGGTTGGTATTATTGAGAGAACAAAAGATGGTGGAGCTGAAATAGTTAAACATCTTGGAACTTCTGCTTATTATGCGCCTGGACGTGCAATATCTGTTATGGTTGAAGCTATGCTTGATGATAGCAGAATTGTAATGCCATCATCTATTATGCTTGATGGTGAGTACGGCTACAAAGACATAACGGTGGGTGTTCCTGTTGTTCTTGGTGCTAATGGAGTTGAAGAGGTTATTGAACTTGATTTAGATGAAGAGACGAAAGCCAAGTTTAAAGTCTCTGTTGACTCTATTCAAGAGGGTATAGATATTTTAACGGAAAATGGTTTTTTCGAATAAGAATCAAAACTTTTCATAAGTCTGAACACCCATGTTCAGACTTCTTCTCTTCCCACTATTATCACACTTCTAATCATTAATACTAAATTCAAGCCTTTTTTATTCAAATATAGATAGACTGTTGAAAATAATTATAGGGAGACTTTTATATGAGAGAAATTGAATTTGATGTCATAGTTAAAGCTGTTAGAGACATTATAGTTCACTGTGGAACTGATTTACCACAAGATGCTTATGATGCTCTACAGACTGCTATGGAGAATGAAAAATCACCAGTAAGTAAAGAAGTAATAAGACAGATACTTGAGAATGCGGATATTGCAAAAGATGAAAAGAGACCACTTTGTCAAGATACTGGACTTGCGGTATTTTTTGTAAATGTTGGTGAAGATGTAAAAGTTAAGGGTGGTCTTTTAAGAGACGCAATAAACAAAGGAACAGAGCAGGGGTACACAGAGGCGTATTTAAGAGCTAGTACTTGTGAGCCTTTTTCTCGTGCAAATTTAAAAGATACAGTTGGTTACAATCTACCAGCTATCATTCACTTTGACATAGTAACAGGCGATAAAATAGATATAGAGTATG
This sequence comes from Campylobacterota bacterium, assembly GCA_039715155.1. Lineage (GTDB taxonomy): Bacteria > Campylobacterota > Campylobacteria > Campylobacterales > Sulfurimonadaceae > Sulfurimonas. The sequence continues at coordinate 4,813 of JBDLHW010000112.1, forward strand.
CTGCAAAAGGTGGTGGCTCTGAGAATGTATCTCGCGCAAAAGTACTTCCTCCTGCGGCTGGCAAAGATGGTGTAGTTGAGTTTGTTAAAGAGTGTATCTCTGATGCAGGCCCTAATCCATGTCCTCCAATTACTGTTGGTGTAGGAATTGGCGGTACGTTTGAGAAAGCTGTAATTAGTTCTAAGCATGCACTATTTAGAAATATAGGCAGTAAAAATGAAGATCCAGAGATGACTGAACTTGAAGAGAGAATAATGACTGAGATTAATAATCTTGGAATCGGTGCAATGGGTATGGGCGGAACTAAAACAGCTCTTGCTGTTCATATTGAGTCTAACCCTTGTCATATCGCCTCTCTGCCGGTTTCAGTTAATGTTCAGTGCCATAGCTCACGTCATACACATATTACAATATAAGGAAGATTTGAAATGTCAAAAACTTATAATTTAACAACTCCACTAACAGAAGAGCAGACTAGAGAACTTAAAGCAGGGGATATAGTTTACCTAAACGGGACTATCTTTACTGCCAGAGATGCTGCACATAAAAGACTTGTTGACCTTATAGAGGCCGGCGAGGAGCTACCTTTTGATTTAGAAGGAAGTATTATCTATTTTGTTGGACCAACACCACCAAAACCAGGTGATCCAATAGGAAGTGCAGGACCAACAACAAGTTACAGAATGGATAGCTACTCTCCAACAATGCTTAAAAATGGCTCAAAAGGCATGATAGGCAAGGGTAAGCGTAATCAAGAAGTAAAAGATGCATGTAAAGAGTACGGCGGAATCTATTTTGGTGCAACTGGTGGTGCCGGCGCATTGCTTGGTAAGCAGATTTCAGAAGCTGAAGTAATCGCATATCCTGAACTTGGACCTGAAGCTGTTAGAAAAATTACAGTTAAAGACTTTCCAGTAACGGTGATCAATGATACTTTTGGTAACGATTTGTATCAAATGGGTAGAGAACAGTACGAAGTAAAATAGCCTAATTGATACGATATGTAGCAATACATTGAAATGCTTTACAGGTATTGTAAAGTTGAATAATTAAGTAGATATAATAATAAGAATAATTTTTACAAGGAGAATATATGAATGTACATGAATATCAAGCAAAACAAATTTTTGCTAAATATGGCGTGCCAACACCAAAAGGTATAATGGCAGAAACTGTAGATGCTGCTGTAGAAGCTGCAAAAGAGTTAGGTGGCCCTATCTGGGTTGTTAAAGCTCAAATCCATGCAGGTGGTCGTGGTTTAGGTGGCGGTGTGAAGCTTGCTAAATCTTTAGAAGAAGTAAGAGAATTATCTGATGAGATTCTTGGAATGACTTTAGTTACTCACCAGACAACTGCTGAGGGTAAGCTTGTTCAAAAGCTTTATATCGAAGATGGTGCTGACATTAAAGATGAGCTATATCTTTCAGTTGTTCTTGATAGAAAACTAGAGATGCCTCTAATTATGGCTTCAACTGAGGGTGGAATGAACATTGAAGATGTTGCTGAAAACACTCCAGAAAAAATTATTACTATTCCTGTTGATCCGGCAGTAGGCTTCCAAGGTTTTCACGGACGTGAGCTTGCGTTTGGTCTAGGAGTAACAGATAAAAATGAACAAAAAAATAT
>JBDLHW010000113.1:0-6406 GCA_039715155.1 Campylobacterota bacterium
AAGGATGACGTGAGAACATCTTACTCGCATAATGCAATGATGAATATGGGTAAAGTTAGAGATAATGAGAGTGGAATAAGTGAGTATGATTTAAGTGCATACCTCTGTAGAGAGTTTGATATTAAACTGGAATCTCAAGAGTTTTATCTTTAACACTTCAAAAGCTTTTCTGTAGAAAAAACTGATGCTTCCCTGACACTCAAAGATAGAGAAACTACTCCATATAGAAACTGCTTTGATACAGAGGCTGGAGAGTTTCTATTTTTAAAAGAGGTTAGACCGCATAACCGTAAAAATGAGGGACTATATCTTATAACTCCAAAGAGTGCTACAAGTCTTAACTCTCAGTTTAATCGCCAGGAGTATGTATATCTTCATAGCTCTTTAGGTTTTAAAGATGGAAGTGAAGTTGTAATCAGTTCGCTAAATGGAAGAGTGACTCTACCCGTAAAAAATATCGATAATTTAAGAGAGGATTGTGTTTTAATCTATAGCGGAACAAGAGGTGTAAATAACTTAACATCTTCAAAACACTCTCGCGAAGGTAAAAGTGCAATATTTCAAGAAGATAGGGTAGAGATAACTCAAAAATCTTAAAATGAGAGAACCCACTTAAAATAGTAGCTGTTCTCGAACTCTCCAAACTCACTTTCACTCTCTCCATCTTGCAGCATTGCACCGAGCATAAATGAGTTATAATCATTTAGGGTGTAGCTCAGAGTTGGAGATACAAATCTTGAGTTTTTATCATTAAAACTTTCTATATAGATAAGTGAGCCATCCAAGAAAATATTGAAACTGTATGCGAGTGAGAGTGCTGTATAGAATTTTGAATATAGCAGATTTGGAACTATTTCTGAATTGTAATTGAATAAGATCTCTTGGTATGAGAAATCCTCTGATGAGTAGAGTGCCTCAACAATAATGGTAACTCCATTCTCAAACCCATAATCAGCACCGACTATTGCTTGAGTAAACTCTATCTCTTCTCTAGTATTTGGTGTTGTGTTGATTTTGTTTTTTATATATGCCACTTCACTTCTAACTTCTACCCCCGTATCAGCTAAGTTGGCTTCTAACTCAAGTCCGAGCATAGTAGTCTCATCAGAACTTACAATATCTAAAGCCAACTCAGTAAAATCAAAAAAAGCACTGTATCTGGCTGCATACTTAAAACTTTCATCCTCTTTTTGAGAAGCTATTACCATTAGGTGAGAGGTGTCACTGAGATGACGAGTGTAAGATAGAGCAGCTACACCAAAAGTCTCATCCGGTTCAAGAGCATATATGTTTTTAGGATTAAAGAGGTTTGTTGGCGTCCATATCCGACCAACTCCCATTGATATATTTTGTAAACCGACTACTACTCTGTTTTCGCTATCTACATAACCGCCATAGAGTCTATAAAGCTTTGTATAGGAACTCCCTTTATCATAATCATGAAAACCTGTCTGCGTTTTAAATGGAGTATCTGACTTTATTAGTTTAATATACTCAAAATCATTTGATGATGTATACTTTTGGCCTAAATAGTTAACTCCATCAGCAATGACTGTTGCAAAGTAGCTCTCATTCGTATAGTCTCCACGGAACCTTAATCTATCATAGTTATAGAGGTAGCTGTCACTGCTTTGAGGATTTACAGAGCCTTGAGAGATAGTGAAGTTTGTGTTTTCTACTCTATAATCAAAGTCTGCAAAGAGTGCTAATGACAATAGAGATAATAGAAGTAGTTTTTTTATCATGTAACTAAGGCACCATCCTCTAAGTTTATGATTCTGTCTACACTCTCCATTATAAGCTCATCATGAGAAGCAAAGAGAATGCTTACTCCCTCTTTTTTATTGAGTTCTCTCATCATATCCATCAGTTTTTGAGAGTTTTTAGAGTCAAGATTCGCTGTTGGCTCATCCGCTAAAATTATTTTTGGTTTTGAAGCAACTGCGCGGGCTACTGCAACTCTCTGCTGCTGTCCGCCACTGAGAGTGTTAGGAAGTGCTTTTAATTTAGTGTCAATCTCTAGTATAGTTGCTATTTCTAAAACCCTTTTTTTAATCTCACTATCGCTTCGTCCTTGAAGTTTCATAATAAATCCTATGTTCTCTTCAACACTCAAAACAGGAACAAGATTATAAGCCTGAAATACAAAGCCCATCTCGTTTAACCGCAGCTCTGTTCTCTCGCTTTCACTAAGAGCTGTTATCTCTTTATCATCAAGATAAATCTTACCGCTATCTACACTGTCAAGAGCACCTATGGCATTTAAAAGCGTAGTTTTCCCACAGCCTGACGGTCCGCTAAAGAGTGAAAATTCTCCATCTTCTATGGTTAAGTTAATATCTTTGAGAGCGTGAAGTTCTCTTGGTTCATCTTTATAGAAGTATTTATTAACATTCTCAAGTCTAATCATTTTTCAGCCTTTATCACTTCGATAGGGTTTAGTTTTTTGATTTTTCTAAGTGGTATCAATACACTCAGCAGAGATGCCGTCATTATTGCTGCGAAAGTGGTCGTAAAGTATGAGACTTTTATTGTTCCATATATTATTGATTCATATCCCCACATCTCTAGAGCATCAGAAAAAGCACTCAGATCCAGGCCGTAATCTTGTAGGTAAAACAGAAGTAGAGTCCCTAAAACTGCTCCGCCAAAATAGCCAAGAAGTCCTATAATCAAGGACTCTAAGATTATCTGTAGTCTTATATATTTATAATGCATACCTATGCTCAAAACGATGCCAAACTCACGAATTCTGTCTAAAATGGAAACATACATAACACCAAATATCCCTATAAAAACAACACTCATCACTATAAAAAAAGTTATAGAATTAAAGATAAGCATTATATCCTGCATCTGTTTCATCATAGGCTGTAACTCAAAAAAGTTTTTAACATCTAACTCTGTATATTTTTCTTTTAGTCTCTCATCTAAAGTTTCATCCTCACTCATAATTGCAATTTGAGTAGCCGTACTGGAAGAGAGACCTAAAAACTTATGAAGCTTTTTAATATCTACAAATATGGCGTTAGAGTCTAGTCCTATGTTGGTCGTCTGCACAATAGCCTTGATTTTGAGTGCGATTGAGTTTATATCACCTGAGCTGTCTTGAGTAGAAAAAATGAGCTTTGAACCGATTCGTACTTTAAGAGTTTTTGCAAGTTCAATGCCTATAAGGGCACCTCTTTTTTTCAGGTCTATCTCACCCTCTTTTAAAAACTCACTAAAGCGACCAAAGTGCTCCTCATCTGCCAAATCAATACCATTTATTGATGCAAAGGATGACTTTCTGGCTGTAGCTGCAAGACCGTCTGTTTTCAGTCTTAAAACAACAGCCTCTACTCCTGGCATCTGCTCAATCTCTTCTTTTATCTTTTGTGCGTTCTCAACTCTATGTTTGATATCTTTGTCGACTCTATACTCTTTTGCAAAGATACTGATATCTCCGCTACCGCTTCTTTTGTTCTTATCCAACATGTTAAAAGCCATACCATCATAAAGCCCTTGAATACTAAGCATCATACTCATACTCACAGCTATCATGGTTATTACTAAAAGTGTACGTGAGATGCGCAAGTATGAGTTCTTCCAAGCCATTTTAAGTATGAGTTTAAACATGTCTGCTCGCTTCAATCGGTTCAAAAGAGTTTATAAACAGATATGGATATATAATACTTAAAAAATTGAGTACATATATAAGAGCAACATTCCAAGCAATTGTAAAGATACTAAAGTTGAACGGTATCTCATCCGAGACAATCCCGTAATCTTTGTACATCTCAGCTATGCCTTCTATTACGACAGGATTTACAGAGTAGTAGTAACAGATATATGTTGCTATCGGTACGGCTATGAGAAAGGCTGCGCTTGAGAGTATAAGCATCTCATAAAATAGAAGTGCGAATATCTTTTTCTTTGATAACCCAATACATTTAAGAACTCCGAACTCTTTTATACGTGAACTCACATTTATAAATCCATAAATCATAATGACAAAAAAGATCACTACTAAAAACAGGGAGAGAGAAATATATCCAAAGATATTGTCAACCTCCATCGCTTCAACCATAGTCTTCATCAAGGTCTTCCATGTGAGAGACTCCAGGTTTTCATCATCAAGAACTTTTAAAATCTCACTGTTTACTCTCTGAACATCATCTAGATTTTCTACCCTGATTGTAATATATGAAGCTATGTTTTTTGCATACATCAACTCATCAAAGTATGACCTGCTTACAAATGAAGCACTGGAATCAAACTCAAATGAACCAGTTTTAAATGTCCCGCACAGTTTAAATATATCAGCTGCAAATGAGTCATCACTGGCAGCTCCTATAAAAGTTACCTCATTACCAATACCTAACTTGAGTTTTTTAGCCAATTCACTACCCATATAGAGACAATTACTTGAGTTAACATCCAAAAATTCACCTTTTTTTAGTGCTAAAGCTATGGAACTTAGAAGTTTCTCTTTTTGAGGCTCTATACCGGCTACCATGGAAGCTGCAGAGTGCTCTTTACTGGATAAGAGTCCATAAGTCTCATATCTTGTGCTAAAGGCTTCAATGCCCTTAATGTTGGAGAGTTTATCTGTAATAGTGTTAACATCTCGAATGAGATACTCATTTCCTCCTACATCACGATAATCTTTATGATAAATCTCAATAGCTCCCGTATATATTTTAAGTGAGTTTTCAAGCATTGAGTTATGTGAGCCGTCTTGCCATGATACAAAGAGTACAAATAGCATTGTAGAGACAAGAGTGAGAATGAAAGTCGTTATAGAGCGACCTTTGTAAAAGAGAATATTTTTGAGTGCTAGTGAGAACATCTAGCAGTTACCGTGAGAATCTCTTAAGAGCACTTTTTTTGAAGTACTCTTTAGAAATCTCTGTGTCATATTTTACATCTTCTAAAACAATTTCAGTATATCTGTTTTTTTTATCAACAGACTCGACTCTCCAAATAGTCGGTATGTGATATTTCCCAAATTTTTTAACCTTTTCATAGATAAAATAACGAACTTCTAATCCATCTTCATCATAGAATATATCTTTTTTGGAAGTATAGGTATCTGTATCAATATTTGTGACTATTTTGCCCCAGACAACCGCTGCATCCTCTTTTGGAATGAGTTCGATAGTAACTACAGAACCCTCTTTTTGAATAACTTTTGCATCATAATCTTCAACTATAGAGCTCTGCTTGACTAGATCATCATTAGTTATATCACTTCCCATCCAGTTTTGAAGCATCATAGATGGTGGAATTTTAATAATTCTCTCAATTTTAGGTACGTACTGCCACATCTGATTATCAAGACTCAAAAAGGTGATTCCTCTCTCTTTTGGAGGGTAAAGAACTTTTGTAAAACTTTTTTTGGTTCCCTTAGAGAAACTCTCTATCTTCATGGTACGCTCATGTCCCAAAGAGACTATCTTCATGCTCATCTTTATTGAGACGTTTTTTCCACGCATGTTTTCATCGAGTTTTTTGATAATCTCATCGGCCTCATTTGCTAGAAGAGAGAGTGTAAGCATTAGCAATGTAAAAACTGTTTTTTTCATTTCTGTAACACCTCACTCCTTCGTAATATAACTATTATATCATTTATGATAAAATCTGCCATATAAAAAGGCAAATAATTATGAATACAAAAGAATTAAATAAAAAATATGTACTTCCGACTTATGGAGACCGTGATATTGAGTTTGTAAGTGGGCAAAACGCAAGATTGACTGATTCAGATGGGAAAAAATATATAGACTTTACCTCTGGTATCGGTGTTGTGAGTGTTGGACATGCAAATGAGAGAGTAAATAGTGCTATATGCGAGCAGATATCAAATATTACTCATATATCAAATCTTTATAATATAGCTCCACAAGCAAACGCAGCACAAAAAATTGTAGAGGCTAGCGGATATGATATGCAGTGTTTCTTTGGTAACTCTGGTGCTGAAGCGAATGAGGGTGCTATCAAGATTGCAAGAAAACATGGTGAGATTAACGGTGAAGTTAAACGCTATAAAATCATAACACTCCAGCACTCATTTCACGGACGTACTATCACAACTGTAAAAGCTACGGGTCAAGAGTCTATGCATAACTATTTTGGACCATTTCCCGATGGCTTTGTATATGCAGATACAATGTCTGATATTGAAGGTCTGTTGGATGATCATACATCTGCTGTTATGATAGAGCTTGTTCAGGGTGAGGGTGGAGTTCAACCTCAAGATAGAGCTGAAGTTCAAGCACTGGAAAAACTTCTCAAATCACGCGGTATTTTACTAATTGTAGATGAAGTTCAAACTGGAGTTTACAGAACTGGTGAGTTTACAGCTTCTCAAGTTTACGGAATTACTCCAGATATTATAACCCTTGCAAAAGGTCTTGGTGGCGGT
>JBDLHW010000114.1:0-6395 GCA_039715155.1 Campylobacterota bacterium
GGTGTTAAGAAAGATAAGGCTAAGGGTATATCTTGGTTAGAAAAATCAGCTCACGGTATGGATGCAACTGCCCAGTATGACTTAGGTATGATGTATCTTATAGGAAATAATGTTAAACAAGACTCTACTTTGGCATATACATGGTTAGATAGCTCATCTGACTTGGGCAATGCAAAGGCACAGTACAATTTAGCACTTATGTACTACAGAGGTGATGGAGTTGATGAAAATGCAACAAAGAGTGCATCTCTTTTAGAAAAAGCTGCAATTAGCGGTCACGTAGAGGCTCAAAAAAATGTAGGTCGAATCTATATGCAACTACTGAGGTTTGATAAGGCAGCTCAGTGGCTAGAGTTGAATGCTTATGATGGTGATGTTGAGTCATATTACCTTTTGGCTGAGATTTACTGTACTCAAGAGAAGTTCAAAAAAGCAAAAAAATGGGCAAAAAAATCAAAAGATGCTGGAAACGCAGATGCAGAACTTCTTTGGTTGAAGTATAATTTAGAAAAATATTAATTATAAGATAAATAGAGTATAATAGTTTCTTTGTAAATACAAGGGGCTTAATATGAAACTATTTTTTACTATCTTTGTAATATCTTTTTTTGCTACATATGCAGTAGCAGAGTACCCATCTTCTGAGTCCTGTAATGAGTGTCATGAAAACATCTACCGTGAACACACAAACTCTATGCACCATAAGTCCACAATCTTTAATAATGAAGTGCATAGAAAAGTAAAAAATATAGCAAGCCCTGATAAGTATAAGTGTGCAATCTGTCATATGCCAGCCACAAAATACCTTAGAGCTGTGATGAATGGAGATGAGCAGCCAAATCCTAACAAACATAGACAAGCAGATGGGGTATCCTGTTTTTTCTGTCATTAAATAAGTAAAATCTACGATGCTAAAGCTCATAAAATTAATTTTTCAAACTATAAAGGTGAAAAGAAACCAACACTCTTCGGTAACCTTAAAAAGCCCTACGAGAGCAATAAGCACTACTCAGAGTCTAATGAGATATATAAAAACTCTGAAGTCTGTATGGGTTGTCACTCACATAAGCAAAACGCTGAAGAGTTTGAAGTTTGCAATACTAAGAATGAGTATGATAAAACAAGTGATTGTATAGGGTGTCATATGCCAAGTACGCCAGGTACGATAGAGAAAAAAGATAAAGGTATGCGTGATGAGTACGCTTCTCATAAGTTTTTAGGTGTTCATTCTGATGAGATGATAAAAAAAGCTGTAAAACTGGAGTTATCTTATGAAGAGAGTACTATAGAGCTAACCATAGACAATAGAATGGGACACTCAGTTATTACGCACCCTATGAGACTTAAATTTGCTAAAACAGTTGTTACAAGAGATGGGAAGACTATCTGGAGTAACTTTAAAGAGAGCCCTGTAGAAGATAAAGAAGCAACATTTATCATTGTATTTAAAGATAGTGAGGACAAACCGGCAATGCCTCATAATGCAATTGGCTACAAGATAAATCGTAATCTAAAAGCTGGGCAAAGTAAAACAATTAAGTATAAAGTTGAGGGACTTAGAAAGGGTGATGAGATTACAACTACTTGGATAAGTTATATTGTAAATCCAAAAATTGCTAAAAAGCTAGATATCACTACAAAAGATATTATCAAGCCTTACAAGGGTGTAGAAGAATCTGTTTACATCTACTAAAATCAGAGTTTAAATTCTGATTTTATATCCGGAGCCATACTCATTTTGGATAATGTTTTTTGGAAGTTTTGAACGTAGACGTTTAATCAATGAGGTGATTGCATATTCTGAGTACTCTTTATCGCTTTTAGCGTATAGATGATGAAAGATCTCTTCATTTGAAAATGCCTGGTTTATATTAGAGCATAAGAGCTCCATCAGCATAGACTCTCTCTCTTTTAAAATAATGTGCTCTGCATTTGAGTAGAGTCTGTTTTCTGTTCTATTCCAGTAGATGTCACTACCGAGGTGAATTTTGTCAGATGATGATTTTATACTCTCTGCTGTATCAAATAGAACTTGCTTGAGTGTTTCTATCTTTATCGGTTTTACTAGGTATGTTATCAAGTTAAGCTCGACTGCCCTAAGCAGTTTTTCTTTATCAGAGTGGGCACTCATAATTATAATTTTAGTTTTTAAATCTTTCTCTCTTATCTTAGATATCATACTGAGTCCATCTAAGTTTGGCATGTTGATATCGCTGAGAATAATATCGGGACTTCTATCTAGATATGTCTGATAGGCTTCTTGCCCACATTTTGCAGAGTAAACATTTTTAAAAAAGAGTTGCAAATACTCTATAAGATACTCTCTGAGCTCCTCCTCATCCTCTGCAACTAGTATACTTATGTTCTCTTCAAGTTGCATTTGGTGTCCTTATTGTGAATGTTACCCCATCATCTATATTTTTAACATTCAGTGAACCGTTCATAGTATCCTCTATAATCATTTTTGCGATATATAATCCAAGTCCAGTTCCCATAGATTGATGTTTTGTTGTAAAGTATGGATTAAATATTTTAGATAAATTCTCCTCTTTGATACCACCTACATTGTCTGTGATTGTTAAAACAGCATCACTGCTATCTTTATGTAGCTTAATATCAATCTTAGGGTTTTGAATTTTTCTCTCAGTTACTAAGTCATGAATATTTGAGAGTATAGATACTATAACTTGAACATACTCATTTTTTAGTCCATAAAGAGAGAGTGTTTCATCTCCATCTACAGAGAGTTGAATCTTATTGTTTATATGTGCAACCTCTAAGCTTTGCGTGAGAGCATCAATAATTTTAAAGTTAGATTTCTCTTTATCTGGTCGGTAGTAGTTCATAAAATCTTCTATAGTATCAGACATATACAAAATACGTGTCTGCATCTTCTCTAATTTTTCCTTGAGTTCCTCTTGCGAGAGTGTTGTAATGGAGTTTTTCTCTTTTAAAATACCAACTATTGTATTGATAATAGCAAGAGGCTGACGCCACTGATGAGCAATATTACCTATCATCTCACCCATTTCAGCTCTTTTACTTTGCTCAAAGAGCTGTCTATCCTTTTCTTGAATAGTCTTCTCTTTTTCTTGGAGTTGAGAGATGGTATCTAAGAGCTCACTGTTATACTTCTCCTCTATATAGAGTCCACAATCAAGGTTTTTCATATCACGTATGAGATTAGGAATATACTTTTTCTCAATTATAGAGCCGTGCTGGGGTGCTATGAGCTCTATATCCAGCTCTTCAATTTTATTGAGAGCGTAGTTAAAGATATCTTTACTCGGCATATATTCTTGATGAAACTGTTTAGCCTTAAGGAAGTAAGTCTCATCTGCATAAAACTCCCAAGACTCCTCAAGTCCACCAAAGATATCTCCTGAAAAAAGAGTTTTAGTCTTAGGCTCATAACTTACAAATGCACCAGGAGAGTGACAGTATGGGGTAGTGCGAAAATCTAATCTATACCCATTTGGAGTTATTAGTCTGTTCTCATTTTTATCAATCTCGTAATAATCAGAGGTTACAAGATAGTGTTTGATGAGCAGAGACATCCTGGAGTGCGTTACAATGAGAAGGTCATCTCTATCTATCAGTTTTTCTATTTCAGGGACAGCAGCCACTAAATCAGGGTCTTGATGATGTAGTACAATGTACTTGATTGATTTTATATCGACAACAGTTTTGACTTTTCGCACTGTCTCTTCAAACTCTAACATTGAACCTGGGTCGATAAGGATAGACTCATCCCCATTTTTTATTAAGTAGGGGTGACACTGGAAGGGGTCATTTTCAAGATACATACCAATCCAGTATATATCTTGCGCGATCTCTATCGCATCTTTAAAGTCATGAAGTGGTTTATGCATTACCCTCAAACCACTTTAGTTGATCTCTTAACTCAACCACACGACCTACGACGATTAGGGCAGGGGTAGGGACATCTTTAGCTTTCTCAACTATATTTTCTAAAGTTCCAACTACAACACTTTGATCTTTTCTAGTTCCTTTTGAGATTACAGCTACCGGGTAATCTCTCTCTTTTCCTATCTCAATTAGTTTTTTACTAATCTTAGGAAGATTGTGCAGACCCATTAGGAAAATAATCGTGTCATCAGTTTTGTAGTTTTCCCAAGGGATTTGAGATACTTTTTTATTTGGTGACTCATGTCCTGTCACAACTCTAAAACTCACTGCAACACCGCGATGGGTTACAGGAATACCCGCATAAGCCGGTCCACTTATAGCAGAAGTGATACCTGGGATAATTTCAAATTTCACATCGCGTTCAAGTAGATAAAGAGCCTCTTCTCCACCACGACCAAATACAAATGGGTCACCGCCTTTAAGGCGAACTACATTTGCATGTTTGAGTGAGTTTTGATAGATAACTTCATTGATGTCATCTTGAGGCATGATGTGACGACCATCCTCTTTGCCTACATAAACAAACTCGCAGCCATCTTTAGCCATCTCTAAAATATCCGGATTCGCAAGACGGTCATATATAATAACATCAGCTTCGCCAATCACACGAGCGGCTTTCATCGTTAATAACTCAACGTCCCCAGGACCTGCACCCGTTAAATAAACTCTACTCATTATTTTTTTCCTCTTCATAAATGAATATACCTGACGGTTTTTTAATATTCATCATCTCTTTAGCTAAGTACCAATCTTTTGTATTGATAACAGCAACTTTGTTTGTGTCATTTACAGAGACATAAAGATTAGGTCTGGTGTTTGACCACCTCACGTGTAGAACTTTTCCATCAAACTCAAATCTTTTAATGATTTTTAGAGTTTTTGTATCGATTATCTGAATAACCGGAAACTTTTTACCGCTAAAAGTAACTGCCATATACTTTTTTTCAGGACTAAGAGCTGTAAATACAGGAAGTCCTTCAGTCTTGATTGCTTGAACAAATTTAAAATCAGGTGTATAGACTAAAACTTTGTCATTACCAACAGCAGGGATAAATACATATCCACCACCGATACTCCAAAAACCAAAGTGTGGAACTTTAAGTACCGGTTTTCTATCACCAAGCAGGATGTCTATTTTAGAGTATTTCATTGTGTCCAAGTTAACTACACCAAAGTGATTACTTTGAAAGAAGCCAGTGATGAAGTTGTTATCTTTTATCATCGCATCAAAGGGCATAACACCAACATCTTCAAACTCTTTATAAATTACAAATTTAGGAAGGCCTTTTCCAAAGTTAGTGTCTTTTAAAACAGTTATTTTGTCATTATCCATCTGTGAAAAGATAAGATAATCTTTGTAGGTCTTAATACCAACATTTTTACTCCCTGTCTCAAATGATTGAAGTGGGTTCAAATCTCTATCTAAGATATCTACACTTTTCTTAGCGTAGTTGGCAACTGCAAGAAAGTTTTTTGTAATAGTAAAGCCGATAGCACTGTCACTGGTCTTAAGCTCTTTAACAATTACCTCTTTCTCAGGGTCAAACTTTACAACCCAGCCGTCACGTGAGATTACATAACCATCTTTGCCGTCAAACTTTACAACACCATGATTCATGTTATGCATACCAGAAATACTACCTCTTGGTAAACCTTGATCAATTATTGCAAGTGAGTCACTCTCTCTCTCAACAACAAATATCTTCTCATTTGTATTTAACATAGTTGCTATTGGGTTAACACCTGCTGCGTTTAGGTTTGAAAATGTCAGTGTGGCAACTGTTGCAGTTTGTAGTATTCTCTTTAACATATTTAGTCCCTCTTTCTTTCTTCTTGAGTTAAATAACATGATGGGTCTTCACTCCACAGATCACCTGTAATAGCATAAGCACGAGCACGTGAGCCACCATTACATATATCTATCTGCTCACAATCAGCACATATACCGCTTATCTGTGTTCTTGGATGGATTCTAAGTTGATCCAAAAGCTCACCTGATTGCCAGATATCACCAAAATCCTCTTCAATGATATTCCCAACAGTCAATGGAAAGAATGGGTCAGGTCTTACATCACCTTCACTATTTATATTTAGCAGTTTACGACCAGCGGAGTTACCACCCCAAGTTACAAGTCTCTTTCTCATGGCATCTTTTAACTCAGGGTATCTACGGCCAAACTCATTTAGAAGTAAAATGCCATCAATCTCCATGTTTCCAGTTACTATCTCGATATCTCTACCTGTGTCATAGTACTCAAATGCTTTTTTTATAATAAACTCAACAGATTCACGTCGCTGCTCTTTTGTAAGATCCATTTTCAAGTTGTCAAGTCCACGTCCGGAGTATACTAAGTGCGATATATAGACTTTAGGAATATTCTCTTTTTCAGCTAAATCAAAAATATACTCCAGAGAATTCACTGTATCCTTTGTGATAGTAAATCTGATACCAACCTTGGCACCAG
>JBDLHW010000115.1:0-6333 GCA_039715155.1 Campylobacterota bacterium
TATGCAAAGATAAATGAGTTGGAAAAATCAGAGATAGAAAATGAGACATTTAACTACTTGAGATATTACTACACGCTTCCGCTCTTTATTTCATTCTTCTCTTTAATGCTTTATGTCTTCTTTAGAAATAGAAGGGGGTACAACTAATGATATTTCTGCACCCTGAATTTATCTACTATATGTTACCAGTTTTGATTGTTCTGTTTGTGCTGCTTATAATGCAAAAAGAGTCACTTGAGCACTACTTTTCGGATGATGTCATGAATAAGCTAAGAGTAAACAGTAATTCCCTTACTCTCAAGGCAAGAAATGCTCTCTTTTTTTTAGCAGGTGTATTAATTATTTTGGCACTTGCTCAACCTGTTTTAGAAGGCGGAAAAGTCAAAGTTAAGTCAACAAGTGCGGATATACTCATAGCCTTGGATATCTCAGACTCTATGTTGGCTGGGGATGTGTATCCAAACAGACTTGAATCAGCGAAGAATAAAGCGCTTGAGTTGATTGATAGAGCGACAAAGGATAGAGTAGGGGTGATAGCTTTTGCAAGAAACAGTTATCTTGTCTCTCCTATCAGTTTTGATTCAAAGACAGTCTCTTTTTTACTCTCAAAGCTTGATACAACTAGCATAACTCAAAAAGGTACAAATTTCCTGACTATGCTAAAGACTGTTGCAAAAACCAATACAAATACAGATAAAAAATATCTACTTGTTCTGAGTGATGGTGGTGATGAGAAAGATTTTTCAGCAGAGATAGCTTTTGCAAAAGAGAAAGGTATTACAGTCTTTATTCTCGGTATGGGAACTGAGGCCGGTGCACCTATTAAAAAGAGAGACGGCTCTTTTATAAAGCATAATGATAAGATAATAGTATCAAAGCTCAATGAATCAATCTCTGAGTTTGCTATAAAGACAGGCGGTGTATATATTGAAAATACAACATCCCTAAAAGATATAGAAGCTATGCTAAGTGAAATAATGAAAAACTCTGAACATAAAGAGCTTAAAAGCCAAGAGATACAGAGATATATCCCTCTCTTTTACTACCCAATAATTTTAGCAATGCTTATTCTGCTTGTTGCTTTTAGCTCTATTGGAAAAAGGGTGAAGCACAATATGCCTGCATCTGCCTTTATACTCTTCGCATTGATATTTAGCAGTTCACCATCTATTGCAGATATGTTTGACTTTCAAAAGCTAGAGAGTGCTAAAAAACTCTATGATGCCAAAGATTATAACGCTTCTGCACAAATCTATGAAGAGTATGCACAAAAAAATGATAATGGAGAAGCTTACTACAATGCCGGGAATGCTTATTATAAAGATGAACAATATTTAAAAGCCTTAAGTGCTTACTCATTTTCAAGAGTTGAGGATGAGGAATTAAGAGCCAATAAATTAGCAAACATGGGTAATGCACTTGCACAATTAGGCACACAAAACTCTCTTGAGCGAGCAGTGAAGCATTACGAGGCATCTCTAAAAATAAAAGAAGATAAATTTACAAGAGAGAACCTGGAGGCTGTAGAAAAGCTTTTAGAGGAGAACAGAGATAAGTCAAAAAAAGAGGAAAAACCAGATCAGGACAGAGAGGCTAAAGAGCAGAAGACCGATGAGAAGGGTGATGATGCAGATGAAGCAAATGATACAAACAATAAGAATAAAAATAAAGATTCGAAAAATAACGATAGCTCAAAAAGTGATAAGTCTGATGAAGAACAGAACTCTAACAATAAGAAAAAATCTGATGATGGAAAATCTAAAGAAGAGGATGAGAAGAACGGTGATGAGTCAGATGATGAGAGTGCCGGAGATGCTAAACAGCAATCAAAAGAGCTAAAAGATAAGAAAAAGTCTGAAGTTGAGAAAAAAGAGAAAGATGCTAAAGGTGGCTCAAAACTTCAAGAAATGAGTGATTCTGAAGAGGCAAAATGGCTTAAAAAATTAAATTCCAAACAGAATACTTATCTATACAGATTAAATGAACCTCAAGATGAAAAGAAGGAAAGAAATGAAAAACCTTGGTAAGATACTTTTTATAATATTTTTAATTCCCACTGCTATATATGCGAGTGTTGCATCAAGTGTAAACTACAGTAGTGTCTCTAAGGGTGAGATGGTTATTTTCTCTTTGAAGATAAGAGGAAGTGAGGTTCAAAGACCAATAATAAATCGTATCTGTGACAGTGATGTTATCTCGACCTCTTCTCAAACAAGCATAGAGATTATAGATGGAGACTATAAAAAGAGCTATGTTCTAAGCTATAAATTTATGCCTCAAAAATCTTGTGAGATAAAGCCTATAGATGTTGAGGTTGATGGTGAAACGCTCACTTCAAAAGCTTTAAAAATAGAAGTAAAACCGATGAGCAGAGATAAGGATGCAGACTTTTTACTTACTTTAAAAACTGAGAAAAAAGAGTTTTTTGTTGGAGAGCCTTTTGAGTTGACGCTTCATTTTAAACAGAAGCGTTCTGCTGAAGCAGTTGACAGTAAGTTTACAGCACCGCCAATGAAAGGTTTTTGGATTAAGGGTGAGTCAAAACCTGAACGCAGAGATGATGGTGAGTACGCAATTACAACTGTTAGGTATATATGAGCCGCGCAGAGAGAGGGTGAGATGAAAATTGAACCGGCTCAGATGTCTATCGCATCTCGCTCTTCATCTAGAGATATATGGGGCTCATTTGCTCCGCAGATAAAGTGGAGAAGTTACTTCTCAAATGAGTTGGCATTAAATATAAAACCAATACCTTTTGGTGCAGAATTAGTTGGTGAATTTACGATTAGCTCAAAAACCGATAAGAGTAAAATAAATCCAAATGAGGCTGTAAACGTAACTGTTGAAGTACATGGTAGCGGTAACTTAGAGGATATAAAAACTTTTAAGCCTTATGTAGAAGATCTAAGTGTATTTGATGAAAAGATAGTAGTAGAGGGGATGAAACTGACTCAAAAACTGGCTTTTGTCGCCGATAATGATTTTGTAGTCCCGCCATTTGAGCTAAAGTTTTTTAATCCAAAAACAAAAAAGATAGAAACTGTTTCAACCCATGAGATTAAGATTGAAGTAAGTGGTCAAAAAGCAAAACCAGAACTCAAAATAAAAAGAGATGAGGCGCAGCCATCAGTAGTTGAGGAAAAAGAAGAGATTCAAGTAGTTAAAAGTGGATTAAACACTATGTGGATGTCGTTGATTTTCGCACTGGGAATTGCTTTTGGAATAGTCTTAATGATTCTTAGACCATGGAGTCTGTTTAAAGGTGAAAAGAGCTTAGATATAAAAGATGAAAAACTGCTTTTGGTAAAACTTCTTCCATTTAAAGATGACAAAGAGGTGCAAGAAATTTTAGATATTTTAGAGAGTAATCTCTACTCGTTAGATAAGAAAAAAATAGATAAAAAACTCTTAAAAGAGTTACTTCAAAAGTATGAAATAAGCTAATCTAAAATATCGTGTAGCTTATTTCCGTCTGATATATCTTTATGAACTTCACTCCATTCATCATTTTGTATATTTTTTTTGATGTTTGAGAGCTCTTTTTCAAAAAGGTCTATTGCTTCAAGCAGATTTGATTTATTCTGTTTGAAGATATCTTCCCACATATCAGGTGAACTTTTTGCAAGTCTGCTCATAGAGCGAAATCCACCGGCTGCAAGAGCTAAAATATTGTGTTTATTCTCCTGTTTCATAACAGTGTTGGCAATTGAGTAAGAGATGGCATGAGGCATATGAGATATAAATGCCGCGTGTCTGTCGTGCTCATCTGCTTTCATAAAGTACTTTTTCATGTTGAGTGCTTTGAATATCTTTCTAGCTCTTGTGCGCTGAAGCTCTCCACTATCCTCTAAGTCACATAGTACGACAACTTTATCATCATAAAGCCCCTCAACAGCAGCACTGGGACCAAAGTTTTCTGTTCCTGTCATTGGGTGGGCAGCCACAAAGTTCTCTCTTATGCTTGAGGGCACTGAAGAGACTATCTTGCCTTTTGTACTTCCCAGGTCAATTATTGTGGTCGACTCACTTACATCAGTCAGTTTTTTTAATGACTCTATTACACCATTTACAGGTATTGCTAAAAAGATAACATCATAGTTTTTAAGCTCTTCAAATTTAACAAATTTTTCTACCAGTTTTAACTCCAATGCAGTCTTTTGATGCTCTGGATTATGGTCACTTCCAACAATAGAGTCGATAAAATCCAGCTTTTTAAGACCAAGAGCAAGTGAGCCTCCCATAAGTCCTAATCCAACAATTGCTATATTCATAATATTTTCTTTTTATTTATTTACAAAATTATACTAGATTTACTTAATATTAACCTCATAACGGGTAAAATCTCTTCTAATTTTGAATATGGAACTTTAATGAGAATACTTTTTACAATTTTATTTATACTATTTACTTCACACCTCTCTGCTGAAATTATTAAAACTATAAACTATAAGGGAATGGTACATATATCTGAACCGGTTGCACTGAGAATGTTGGACTTTGAAAAAGGTGATGATGTTGATGCTCGAATGATAGATGATGCTATAAAGAAGTATTTTATACAGGGTTACTTTAATGATGTATGGGTTGAGTTAGAAGAGGGTGACTTGACTTTTTACTTTAAAGAAAAAGCGATAATCTCTCAGATCGAGCTAAAGGGCTGGAAAGAGAGTGATGATGATATCCAAGAGAGTGTTATTCAGATAAAAAAAGGCTCACTTTATAACGAGAAAAGACTTGAAGCAGCTAAGAAAAGAATTATTGCTGCTCTAAATCAAGAGGGTAAGATTGACTCTGTTGTGGAGATTCAAAAAGATTATCTTGAAAACGGCAGTATTAAAGTTACCTTTATTGTTAATGAGGGTGAAGAGATTAGTATTGAAAAGCTAGTCTACAGTGGTGTTGCTGGGGTTGACAGTGATGATTTTGACACTGTTATAGCAAATAAAGAGCGTGATTTTATGGGCTGGTTCTGGGGACAAAACGATGGGAAAATGAGTCTTGCAGACTTAGAGTATGACAACCTTAGAATACGTGACTTTTATATGCAAAATGGATACTTAGATGCAAAAGTAGAGCAGCCGTTTGTAAGAGTTAACTTTGATAACTATACGGCTGATATGAGTTACCAGATAGAAGAGGGTGACTCATATACGATTAGTGGTGTTTCCATTGACCAGACGATTGAAGTTATGGATGAAGAGAAGATAAAAGAGGTTATATCACTAAAAAGTGGTGAGACATTTAATATTAAAACATTCCGTGATGATTCTCAAAAAATAAAAACACTGATTGCAGATTTAAGTTATGCCTTTGTTCAAGTTGTACCAGACCTAAAAAAGAATAAAGAGGACAAAACTGTTGAAGTTGTGTTTAAAATAAATCCCGGAACGAAAGTTAAGATAAGAAATGTAGTAATATCCGGAAATAACAGAACACTTGATAGAATTATTCGTCGTGAGTTATATTTAGGGCCTGGAGATATGTACTCTCTTACAGACCTTAAGGATTCCAGAAATTCTCTTGGACGTTTAGGGTTTTTTGACGGTAATACTATTGAAGAGAAAAGAATTGATAACTCTACAATAGATTTGGTTGTAAAAGTAAAAGAGGCACCGACTGGAAATATTCAGATAGGTGGTGGATATGGTAGTTACGGCGGTATCCTTATCAGTCTTGGTGTGAATGACAGAAATATCTGGGGCTCAGGTATCAATATGGGGGTTAAGGCAGAAAAGTCTGAGACAACAACAAACTACTCATTTAATATCTCAAACAGCAGACTTAACGATAGTGACTTCAGTGGTAACTTCTCTATTTACCACTCACAGTATGAATATAATGATTATACAACATTAACAGATGGTATCTCTTTGGGTATTGGACATAGGTTTTCCCGTCATATTACCGGTTATATGGGCTATGGCTACTCAAAAAATGAGTATGAATATTCAGAAGATGCAAACTTGACAGCTGAAGAAGAACAATATCTAGAGCCTTATTCTAAAAGTGGATTAACAATTAGTGCCAAATGGGACAATACAGATGACTACTACCTACCACGTGAGGGTTTCACTCTCTCTCAAAGTTTTGAGAAAACTGGTTTAGGCGCAGATGCAAACTACTTTAAAAGTAGAACAACATTTGGTAAGTTTATAGGGCTTGAGGATTATCTAGGTATTGATGCTATCTTTAGATATAAGGCTAGATTTAACGCTGTTATCGATAATGGATCTATTCCACTTGGAGAAAAATTTTATATGGGTGGTATAGGTAGTGTTAGAGGTTATGAATCTTATTCTCTATCTCCAACAAAAAAAGACCTCTCTTATGCTG
>JBDLHW010000116.1:0-6328 GCA_039715155.1 Campylobacterota bacterium
GTTTGATGAGATTGATGCAGAGATAGATGAGCTTTTAGAGATTGGCGGAACACAGATACTTTTTCAAGGTGGAGTTCATCCAAAGCTGAAGATAGAGTGGTATGAGGATTTGGTTGAGCATATTCATACTAAGTATCCTACTATTACTATTCATGGCTTCTCTTCTATAGAACTTGATTTTATCGCTAAGGTCTCTCGTATTACTATCCAAGAAGTTCTCTCACGTTTAAAAGCAAAGGGTCTAGCTTCTATTCCGGGTGCCGGTGCAGAGATACTCTCAGATAAAGTTCGTGATATCATTGCTCCAAAAAAAATAGATGCTGAAGTTTGGGTGGATGTACACCGTCAAGCACATAAGCTTGACATTATGAGTACAGCGACTATGATGTATGGAACAGTTGAGAGTGATGAAGATATCATAGATCACTTTGATATGGTGAGAAACCTTCAAGATGAGACAGGCGGTTTTCGTGCTTTTATTATGTGGAGTTTTCAAGGGAAGAATACGGAACTTTTAGCACAAATCCCAGACATGGAAAAACCATCTTCAAATCGATACCTGCGTCTACTGGCGGTTGCACGTTTATACCTTGATAATGTACCAAACATACAAAGCTCATGGGTAACTCAGGGACCATATATCGGTCAGATGGCACTGCGTTTTGGAGCGAATGACTTAGGTTCAACTATGATGGAAGAGAATGTTGTAAGTTCTGCAGGTGCTGCTTATGCAATGGCAAAAGATGAGATGATTCATCTTATAGAAAATATAGGTGAGAAACCGGCAGTTAGAAATACTGCTTATGAGATTTTAGAACGATTTTAATAATGAAATATATTTTAACACTACTAATTTTAGGACAGATAATAATGGCAGCAACGATAGAACACATAGAAGTAAATGGTATAAATGTACCGGTAATTTTTGAGCAGGACAAGCGTCTTCCACTTGTAACAATGCAGTTTACTTTCACAAATAGCGGAAGTATTACAGATACCTCAAAAGCTGGTCTTGCAAAGTTTAGTGCGAAGCTTATGAATGAGGGAACTAAAAAGTTAGGTTCATCTGCGTTTGCAGAGGCTCTTGAGGCCAAAGCGATTCATATCTCGTCTTCAACTGGAACTGAGACTTTTGTTATGGAAGTTGGTTCTCTTAAAGAGAATTTTGATGAAGGCTTGAAGCGTTTTGATTCACTCTTAAAAGACCCAAATTTCTCCAAAGAGGCAGTTGAGAAAGTAAAGACTATGACACTTGGCTCACTCAGTGCAAAAGAGAACAATTTTGATTACGTTGCATCAAATGAGCTTAAAGCAGTTCTGTTTAAAGGAACTGTTTTAGCAAATCCATCTTTAGGAACTATGGAGAGTGTAAAAACTATAGAGCTTAAAGATGTGAAAAAGTTTCTCTCATCACACTTGACTCAATCAAACCTTATAGTAGTATTAGGTGGAGATATTGACCTCAAATCAGCTAAAAAAAGTATAGCTAAGATAATAGAAAAAATGCCAAAAGGTAATGTGGCTCCTGTTAAACACTATGATACAATTAAAAAAGCTCAAGAGTCTGTTTTAAAAAGAGAGACTGAACAGGCATATATCTACTTCGGTTCACCATATAACATGAGAGTGGATTCTGAAGATAATCATAAAGCAAGAGTAGCTACTTATATACTTGGAACAGGTGGTTTTGGTTCACGTCTTATGGAAGAGATTCGTGTAAAACGCGGTCTTGCTTACTCAGCTTATGCAAGAGTGAGTGTTGCAAAATCAAACAGTTACCTCACTGGTTATCTTCAAACAAAGATTGATTCAGGGGATGAGGCTAAGAAAACTGTTAAAGAAGTGATAGCTAAGTTTGTAAAAGATGGTGTTACTAAAGAGGAGTTGGAGCATACTAAAAAGTTTCTACTTGGAAGTGAGCCTCTTAGAGTTGAGACTATGAGTCAAAGACTTAACCGTACATTTTTAGAGTATTATAAAGGATTCGAGCTAGGGCACGCAGAAAAAGAGCTTGAAAAAATCGCTAATCTAAAATTAAAAGATCTCAACGAGTTTATTAAAAGTCATAAAGAGATTTTAGACCTTAGTTTTGCGATTGTTACTAAATAACTTCACGACGCACTAAACATGACACAAACTCTCATCGGTCAAATTGATAGAATTCTTTTTGAGGATGAGGGCTTTTTTATCGCTGTATTAAAAAGTGGTGAGAAGATTAGTGGAACTTACTACGAGAGTGAAGTAAGTAATCTTAAAGGCTCGGCTATAACTCTTAAAGGGTACTGGGAAGAGCATAAAAAATATGGCAAGACTTTTAAGTTTGAGTTCTTAAAAGTGAATCAAAACGAACTCTTCTTCTTTTTAAACAAAATTATCAAAGGCTTTACTAAAAAACTCTCAGCTGAACTTATCGAGCACTTTGGAGCTGAAGAGTTAGTGGAGATTTTAGACAATGACATAGAAAAACTTTTAGAGTTTAAAGGTATCAAAGAGAAGCGTCTTAAAAAGATACAGAGCTCATGGAAAAAATTTCGTTCAATGAGAGAACTGGGTGAGTTTCTGAGTCCCTATGATGTCTCTCCTGCACTCTTAACTACGATAGCCACTGCCATGAAAGATGTTGAAAAGCCCTGCACAAAGATAAAAGAGAATCCATACATACTTACCTCTATAAACTCTATAGGATTTAAACGTGCGGATGAGCTAGCTCTGAAGATGGGAATTGAGAAGGAGAATGAGGGACGTATCTCTTCTGCTATGGATTATGTACTTATGGATTATTGTGAGCAGAATGGAAATAGCTGTATTGCTAAAGAGATTCTCTTTAGTGGACTTGATGACCTGCTTGGCTTTTCGCAAAAACACGCTCTTTATGAAGCCGCACTAGTTGAGAGAGTGGCAGAACAGAGTATAGTTATCATGAAAAATGAGAGAGTCTCTCCTGCAAGACTCTATGATGCTGAGAAGTTTTTATATGATACTTTTACTAGTAGAGCTAAGCTTGATAGCGGTGGCTTTGTAAAAAACCTAGATGAGTTTCTAGCAGATTCTGAGTTGAAGTTGGGAGAGCAACAGAGAGAAGCAGTATCTAAGATAAATGAAGGTGCAAGTCTACTCTTCTTAGTTGGTTATGCAGGAACGGGAAAGAGTACAACCTCAAAAACTATACTTGACCTGCTTGCAACAAGATATGATTCAAAAGAGATAATGACTTGCGCTCTTAGTGGTATAGCCTCTCAAAGAATCTCAGATACTACAGGTTATGAGAGTGCTACAATACAGTCTCTTCTGATTAAGCATGAGAAACAGGACAAGTTTCCATACTCGGTTGTTCTAATCGATGAAGCTTCAATGATAAACTCCTCACTTTTTGCAAGATTAATGGCAAAAATATCCAACAAAGCAGTAGTTATTATAGTAGGAGATGATGCTCAACTTCCTCCAATCGGTGCTGGAAATGTCCTGAGTGACGCTCTCACCTTGGAACTAGCACCTATTGTAAAACTTACAAAGATTTACCGTCAGAGTGAGGAACAGGCGATAACTCTCATAGCTAATGAGATTAGAGTAGGTCAGGTTCCCGAGTATAGAAGAAAGTATGATGACTTTGAGTTTGTGGATGTCAGTATACAAAACTACTATGCACTAAAAAATCAACTCTCACAAGATGAGTTAAAAAACCTAAGAGATGAGAACTCAAACCAGATTGTGACGGAGATAGTCCACCGTGTTGTTGATTCTATAGAAAAAGCGAGATACAGACTTAACAACAAACAGATAAAAGAGTATCTCAACTACTTTCAAGTCATCACACCAATGAAGGGTGGCATACTTGGCTCAAATAACTTAAACAAAGTCCTGCAGGAGTACTTTAATCCCAATCCTAAAAAGTGTGTAAAGCGCGGTGGCTTAGAGTTTAGGCTTATGGATAAGGTAGTTCACACTAAAAATGAGAATATGACATCTTGGAGTGCAGATGGTTTTAAGATGGGAGAAGACTCCTCTCAGAGACGTATATTCAACGGTATGAGCGGGCTTCTCTTTAAAATAGAAGAGGATGATGAACAGCTGTTCGTTTTTTATCCGAATGAGGATGTAGTGGTAGTTTATGAGTATGAGGAGTTGAAGTCTCACTTAATGCTCTCTTATGCTCTTACTATACATAAGGTCCAAGGTATGGAGTATGATATAGTTGTCATTCCTATGAGCTTTACACACTTTATCATGCATAACACTAAATTGATTTATACTGCCATTACAAGAGCTAAACATAAGTGTATATTAGTAGGTGAGGGTGGTGCATTTGAGAGCGGATGTAGAAAGTTTGAGGCAACACGACGTGATACCGTGCTTTTAGAACTCTAGAGTACACAAATGACATATCACATTTATGTGCTAATTCTTTGCTAACACTTTAGCGTTACAATAGGCTATCTTAAAACAAAGGAATAATATGAAAAAGATTATTACAGTAACACTTCTAGTTGGAGCTTTAGCTTCTAGTGCATTCGCTCACCACATGGCTACTTATGAGGATGCAGGAGTTAATATTCCTACGAGTTCACCACACTTAGATATGGTGTTTTAGAGTTACTCAATCTCCAAAAGTTTATATAAAGTACGGCACTCATTTGAGTGTCGTATTATTTACTTCTAATTCATTACCTTATTTATAACCGGGGCGATGTATGACATTGCAGAGTCATCTTCGATTGTCTTTTTTAATTCAGCTTCTGTGGATATAGTCTCTATCTTTGATATCTCTTTATTTAAAACATAAACAACTACAATCTTCTCAACATCCATATCTTTTCTAAATGCTGCAGCTGTAGCCTTATCATCTAAAATAAGTACTGTATGTTTAAAATCTTTAAGACCTGGCATGATAAACATGCTTCTAATCAATGAAGGTGCGGCACTGACATCAGCGATAAATTGTGCGTTGTTGTCTTCTAAGTAAGTAGGTGCTTGAGTATTGAAAAAGTCATTACATACATGTGCGCCATCTTTTGAAAAAGCAAAGATTAGTTTGTATGTATTTGGGTTTAAAGTATGAGCTTTTTCAAACTGATCATTTAATTTTAGGTCAGCAATACTCTGTCCAACAACTAGTTTTGGTTTTACATTCTCTTCAACTGCATTTGAACTACATCCTATAAGTAAAAAAGTAGTTAAAAGTCCTAATAGTATTTTTGTCATGGTGTCTCCAGTATTTAATTTATGACATGATACATGAGTAAATCTGAGATTATGATACTAATAAAATCTAGTTATTCAAGTTAATAATTTTTAAAGAGTAATTTTAAAGAGTAATAGTGTAAAATTTCATTAACAAATCGCACAATTGCGATGGGCTTCCTGCCGAAGGAAACCTAGTGTTAACGCAGGTATCGGAATTACTTCCGATATCGTAATAAAAAAAGTGAAGGGTTCTCTTCATTTTGTAAAACAAAATTAAGGAATAGCAAATGGCATGGGCAACAGCAAGACATATATTAGTAGATAGTGAAGCAAAGTGTAATGAGTTAAAAACTGAGATAGAAAATGGAACTGACTTTGGAGAGGCGGCAAAGGCGAACTCAACTTGTCCATCATCCGCTCAGGGTGGAGATTTAGGTCAGTTTGGACCGGGACAGATGGTTCCTGAGTTTGATAAAGCTGTATTTAGCGGTGATGTTGGTGTTGTTTATGGACCGATTCAAACACAATTTGGATATCACCTTTTAGAAGTGACTGGTAGAGGATAAGCTTTTATCATGGTAAAAGTATCTGCAATCCAGATGGCTATGAGTGAAGATATATCTTCAAATATAGCCAAAGCCAAAAAACTTGTAAAAGAGTCAGCTTTTAATGGTGCGCAGATTATACTTTTACCGGAGCTTTTTGAGTCTCTTTATTTTTGTAAAGATATGGATAAGAAGTACTTTTCATGGGCAAGACCTTTGAAAAACAACTTACTAATAAAACAGTTTTCAGATTTAGCCAAAGAGTTAAATGTGGTTTTATTAGTAAGTTATTTTGAAAAAGCGCAAGAGAAACACTTTAATTCGCTTGTAGTTATAAATGCAGATGGAACTGTGATGGATAACTACCGTAAAACGCATATTCCCGATGGCCCCGGATATGAAGAGAAGTTTTATTTTAAACCGGGTGATAGCGGTTTTAAAGTCTATGAGACTGCTTATGGAAAGATAGGTGTAGGCATCTGTTGGGACCAGTGGTTTTGTGAGACTGCAAGAGCTTTGACACTTATGGGTGCGGAGATTATCTTTTATCCTACTGCAATTGGGAGTGAGCCAGAGATTCATTTGGACTCAAAAGAGCATTG
>JBDLHW010000117.1:0-6276 GCA_039715155.1 Campylobacterota bacterium
TAATTCCATTATCTTCATAAGAGTTGTGCGAAGCGCTTATCATAATCCCGGCATCACATCTCATATTTTCTGTAATAAACGCAATGGCAGGAGTAGGCATAGGGCCGATCTGTACAACATCGTAACCGATGGCAGTTAAGCCGGTAACGATTGCATTTTCAATCATATACCCACTTCTTCTTGTATCTTTTCCGATTAAAATCCTATTCGTTGTAGAGTGAGACTTGAAGTATATTCCGGCAGCCATCGCAACTCTCATAGCAACCTCAGCACTTAAAAATGAGCCAGCTTCTCCACGTACCCCATCTGTTCCAAACAATTTCATATAATTATCCAATAATTTAAAGTGATGCATTTTAACATAATAATGTTTATAAAGATGAAATTAACACTTTCTTCTAATCTTTAACATAACTTTAATTATCTTTAAGCTATTATTGCGCACTTAATTTCCAAAAAGGACTAATTACATGGCAAATCACAAGTCATCAATTAAGAGAATTCGTCAAACAATCGTTCGTACTGAACGTAACCGTTTCTACAGAACTCGTCTTAAAAATATCGTTAAAGATGTTCGTGCTGCAATCGATGCAGGGAACAAAGAAGAAGCAACTGCTACACTAAAAGTAGCTAACCAACAAATTCATAAATTTGTAAGCAAAGGTATTCTTAAAAAAGAGACTGCTGCTAGAAAAGTAAGCCGCTTACACAGAGCTGTTAACGCTATATAAGGCCTAACAGTAATGTTAGCAGATAAACTCACACCGTTTATCACCCGCTATAATGAACTTAGCGATCTGCTAAGTTCACCTGACATAACTTCTGACATCAAACGTATGACAGAACTCTCAAAAGAACAATCTTCACTTTTACCAATCGTTGAAAAAGCGAAAGAGTATCAAACTTTAATGTCTGATATTGCAGATACAAAAGAGATGCTAAGCGATGCTGAGATGGGCGAAATGGCAAAAGAGGAGCTTAAAGAGCTTGAACCACAAAAACCAATCATAGAAGAGGAGATTAAAATGCTTCTTCTTCCAAAAGATCCAAATGATGACAGAAATATCATCGTGGAACTTCGTGCTGGTGCTGGTGGAGATGAAGCTGCTATCTTTGTTGGAGACCTCTTTGATGCTTATACTCGTTATGCTGACCTTCGCGGTTGGAAAATCGAACTTATAAGTACATCACCATCTGATGCAGGTGGATATAAAGAGGTTACTGCCCTTATTAAAGGTGATCAGGTTTATAGTCGGTTGAAATATGAAGGTGGGACTCACCGTGTTCAACGTGTTCCAGCAACAGAGTCTCAAGGTCGTGTTCACACCTCAGCAATTACAGTTGCAGTTATGCCTGAAGTTGATGATGTTGAAGTTGAGATCAATGATAATGATTTAAAGATTGACGTTATGCGTTCATCTGGTTGTGGTGGTCAGTCTGTAAATACTACAGACTCTGCTGTAAGAATTACTCACCTGCCAACAGGTTTAGTAGTAACAAATCAGGATCAAAAATCTCAACACAAAAATCGTGAAAAAGCGATGAAAGTTTTAAAAGCTAGACTTTATGACTTAGAGATGCAAGAACAGCAGTCTGAAAATGCAGCCGAACGTGCAGCACAAGTAGGAACTGGAGATAGAAGTGGTCGTATTCGTACTTACAACTATCCTCAAAACCGTATGAGTGATCACAGAATCAATCTTACGCTATACCGTTTAAATGAGATTATGAGTGGTGGACTTCTTGATGAAGTTGTAGAACCGCTGATAACTGACCATCAAGCTAAGATAGTAGAGGCTGCTGGACTTTAAAAGTCTAGCCTCTTCTCAACTCTTTTTTAAACTTCCCACTCTGTAATAAAAGTATTTTTAACTTCCCCGCGAAAAGTAATCGTTCTATCATTCATACCTAAATAGAGTGTCTCACCACTAGTAGGATAAACCTCTATACTACCTTGAACTAAGCCCTCTTGCAGTGCTCTGTAGTAACAAGCAGCCATACCGGTTCCACAAGCCAGTGTTTCATCTTCAACCCCGCGTTCGTAAGTTCTGACTCTTAGATTTTCACCCTCAACTGAAGTAATATTCACATTGGCATTATATTTATATCTTAACTCTCTAGCTTCCTCAATATCAAACTCTTCTATATTTTGAGTAAAACTTACCAGATGAGGAACACCTGTATCAAGTAACCACCAAGACTTAGAGTTGAACTCTATTGTTTTATCGATGATTTTTGGGGGAGTGAGTTCGCTTAAAACCATATCTCCGTTTACTTCTGCATTTATAACACCAGCCTCAGTTAAAAAACTCATGTTTTTAGGAGCTAAATCATGAACAAAAGCGTAGTGTGCACAAGCGCGTGAGCCATTTCCACACATCTCAGCCGTACTTCCATCAGAGTTATAAAACTGCCACTCAAAATCATAATCAGCGTGAGGCACGATAACAATCAGACCATCCGCACCAACACCATCTTGGCGATGACAAAGCTCACGTGCCAATTCACTTCTCTCTTCTTTAGTATCTGAGTGAAAAATAACAAAGTCATTTCCATTTGCACTATATTTTGACACTTGCATATTATCTCCTTTTACTAAAGATATTTAGCTTTAATTATATCAACAAAATCTTCAACTTCTTGCTGAAGATGTTTAAGGTTTTTAGAGTTATCTATCACCCAGGTAGCCCTATCACGCTTCTCATCTATGGGCATCTGTGAAGCGATACGTTTGAGGGACTCCTCTTCGCTGTATTTATTGCGCTTCATAAAGCGCTCAAGTTGAACATCTTTTGGAGTATAAACGACTACACTGTCTTCTATATCATAAGCGCCGTTTTCAAAAAAGAGGGGAATGTCTATAAGGTAGGGAAATTTAAAACTATCCTGCTTTTCACTGCGTTTTTCAATCTCATCTCTAATCTTGGGATGCAAAAACTCCTCAAGAATTTTCTTAGCCTTCTCATCTGAAAAGACAAGAGAACCAAGTTTTGTACGATTCACCTTTGAGCCGTTAATATACTCATCACCAAAAGTCTCTCTGACCCAAGAGGAAGAGGCATCTAAAATCTCATGTGAAATTGTATCAGCATCAATCACTCTCATACCATTAAGCGCCATCAAAGAAGCAACAGTACTTTTGCCCGTTGCTATACCACCAGTTAACGCAATTGCATATTTAAATGCCATATGGCAATCCTTACCAAATTAGTTTTTGATAATTCCTAGGTACTCTTTACGAATATAGTTTGGCATTGCAAACGCAGCTACATGAACATCACAGTTGTAAAAATTCAGGCCATCAATCATATCAGAACGCTGTAGAATTATATCAGCAGTAGGATGATACTCTTTTGAAGCTAAAAGTGCGGTTGAACCATTCCCTAAATTGTAAGGCATGATAATTTTAAAGTAGTTCCCTAAAACCTGCATAAGGATTGTATTGCTCTGTGTCTCGTCTAAAGAGTCATGAGTAATAGAAAGCTGACCATCCTCTTTTAAAACACGTGAGATATGTCCAACAACTGCTGCATCAGCACCCATCTCACAAATCACTACATCAGCACTTGCATCAGCTTCATTGCGTAAAGCATCAAGATTGCAAGCTATAACTTTTGAACCAACTTCTGCATGTTTTTGCATCTGCTCACTTAAAAGCTCAGCATTGTCACTAATAATCAAAACATTTTCTGGCACTTTACTTGTACAAACTGGTACATGAACCATCATTTCTGGATAAATAAACTCTTTCATTCTTATAATTCCTTATTTAATTAACGCGATTTTAGCATATTTGTCTTTATAACTATTAAAAACCTTAAAACTTACATATATTTAAGGCTTACTTGATAATAAAATAGTTACTTTTTAATCTAGCTGGCTATAATTACACATATATTTATCATAAAGGAATAAAATGAATTATAATAGAGTTAGATCGTTTTGTAGAATTTTTCGTATAGTTGTAGGTTTAGCACTTATCGCTACCGGTCTTGTAACTGGTATCGTTTGGTTCTACTTAGGTCTGCTTCCACTACTAGCAGGTCTTTTTAACTTCTGTCCACTATGTATTATCTCTAAACAATGTGACCTTCCAGAAGAAACAGAAGCTACAAAAGAAGCTTAAACTCTTTACCCCAAAGGGTTCTCCTTACGTGAGAACTCTTACTATTTAAATACTCCTCCAAACTTAACACTTATCTAAACTCACATAAGATATAATTCCGTACTTTATAAATGGAGTTCGTAATGAGCCAAATTAGCTACAAAGATGCTGGTGTTGATATAGACGCTGGTAATAGTTTCGTTGAAAATATCAAACCTCTTGTTAAATCTACAAAAATCCCGGGTGTAATGGGTGGTATCGGTTCTTTTGCAGGTGCATTTGAGATGCCGACTGGTTTTAAAGAGCCAGTTATGCTAGCAGCAACAGATGGTGTTGGTACAAAACTGAAACTCGCTATTGACAGTGGTATCCACCACACTGTAGGAATTGATTTAGTCGCTATGTGTGTAAATGATCTGCTATGTAACTTTGGAACTCCTTCATTTTTCCTGGACTATTACGCTACGGGTAAACTTGATGTTAAAAACGCAACGAACGTAGTTGCTGGTATCGCTGAGGGTTGTAAACGCTCTGAGTGTGCACTTATCGGTGGTGAAACTGCTGAGATGCCTGGTATGTACTCTGAAGATGATTACGACTTAGCCGGTTTTGCAGTTGGTGTAGCTGAAAAATCTGAAATGGATAGAGTTTCACTGGTTCGTGCCGGTCATAAACTTATAGCACTTCCAAGTTCAGGTCTTCACTCAAACGGTTTCTCACTTGCGCGTAAAGTTCTTTTTGAGAAAATGAACTTGAACTTTGAAGATGACTTCAATGGTAAGCCTCTTATCGAGACTCTACTCGAACCTACAAACATCTATGTAAAGACATTCAAAGCACTTAGAAATGAGATAGTAGCGATGGCTCACATCACTGGTGGTGGAATTATTGAAAACCTGCCTCGTGTTCTTCCTGAGAACTTAATGGCAGAAGTAAAAGAGGACTCTATAAAAGTTCTTCCAATCTTTGAACTAATGGCTCCTCACGTTGAGAGATCTGAGATGTTTAGAGCATTTAACATGGGTGTTGGAATGGTACTTGTAGTTGAAGATGCAAATGTTGAAACAGTCTTATCAAAAACTGATGGTTACTTAATAGGTGAGATTAAAGAGGGTAAACGCGAAGCGGTAATGATCTAGTAATCAAAACTCTCTTCGCTTGTCATTCCCGATTGAAATCGGGAATCTTTCTACTCAAACGGCTTCGTTAAGTCGTCAGCAATCTCCCCAGGTACTGATGAAATTGTCATAAACTCACCCATACTAAGCAGTGGATATGAAATCGCAAGATAATACTTAGCAGCTAAAGCAGTCGCCACTTCATCTTCTATAGATATACAGTAAGGCAGAACCGCTGCATTAGCACGTCCTATATCTTTGATAAACCCTTTAGTCTCTTCCCCTATCTCATAACCAACTAAAGTACTCTTATCAGAAAGCTTTAGTGTAAAAATAACATTCTTACCACCGTTATAAGCTTGTGCTTTTGCAAGTAATTCGCTATTACTCCCCTCTCCAAGTTCATCCGGATCTTCATAATAAGGCATACCGAATGTAAAGTGGAATCCTGCAATATCATCTTCATCCAACTTATCTACTGAACCCTCAAGAGCTTTAAAAACACTGTTTATAGAAGTTAACTGTGCTTCATAAACAGCAGAGTCATAATCATCCTGCATAAATGCACGTCCAAAATAGACAGGATTAGTAATACTGATCACCTTCTCTTGATCATCGACAAAAACACGAAGCACTGCAGCGTGAGCACGTTTCTCTTTTGCAGCTTCTGCTTTAAGAGCACTGTTTGTAAATACAATAGTTGTCCCCTCTTGAACCGGTGCATACTCTGCAACCACCTCAAAACCAGCTCTACTCAGTCTGTTTTTAACAGTCTCAACATCTGCATGAGCACCTATTAGATAAGCGCTAATATCCTTAGCAAATGAACTTGTACCTAAGACCAACAGTGATGAAACCAGCAATAAAAATAATTTTTTCATAAATAACTCCCCTTTTTAATTGTAAAACTCTGCTTAAAAGATTTTATATCTCTTTAGCACCTAAACCTTTCATAATCGCAATCATCTCATTGTCAATTCTTTGAGTCCACTCGATTTTCTCTTTATCACTAAACTTCATAAGAGCACTCCAAACAGCTAGACGCGGCATACC
>JBDLHW010000118.1:0-6234 GCA_039715155.1 Campylobacterota bacterium
GATATGAAAAAAAGAACAAAAATATTGGCAACAATCGGACCTGCTTCTGACTCCCTAGAGATGATTAAAAAACTTATGAAAGCAGGGGTGAATGTCTTTCGTCTGAACTTTTCACATGGAACTCATGAGTATCATTATGAGGTTTTACAACGTATACGTGAGGCTGAAAAACAGACAAATATCTTTGTTGGAGTGCTTCAGGACATTAGTGGTCCAAAGATCAGGGTTGGTCATTTAGAAGAGGCGTTTGAACTTCAAAGTGGGGATGTTGTTGAGTTTGTAAAAGAGGATCTAGTCGGCAAAGCAGTTTCAAAAAATCATTATAAAATATCTATAAATCAACCAGAGGTTCTAGAGCAGTTAAAAGTAGGTGACTCTATCTATCTTTATGATGGAATGATTAGTACGGAGGTGACTCAAAGCTCTTTAGATTCTGTAAAAGTTAAAGTACATAACAGTGGGCGACTCTCATCAAGAAAAGGTATCAATTTTCCAAACACTCACTTAGGCATAGATGTCTTAACTTCTAAGGATAGAGAAGATATGTTGTGGGGTATAAATAACGGTGTCGATTTTATGGCTATTTCTTTTGTGCAAGATGCACGTGATATGATCAATGCCAGAAAAATCATAACTGATAATAGCGGAAATGTCCAACTCTTTGCAAAGATAGAGAAGTTTGATGCCATAGAGAATATAGATGCAATCTTAGAGGTGAGTGATGGCTTGATGGTGGCACGTGGAGATTTGGGAATTGAAGTACCGTTTTATGAAGTTCCAGTTCTGCAAAAGATGCTGATAAAAAAGGCAAATACAGCCTCAAAACCAGTAATTACAGCAACTCAGATGTTACTCTCAATGACAACTGAAGTAAGAGCCACACGTGCCGAGATTAGTGATATTGCAAACGCAGTTTTAGATGGAACAGATGCGGTTATGCTATCAGAAGAGAGTGCAGTCGGGGATAATCCTGTTTTAGCAGTTCGTACTATGATGGAAGCGATTCAGGGAGCCGAAAAAGTTTATCCCTTTAATAAGTTTTCAATATTTCCTATAGAAGATGCAACTGATAGTATAAATGAGTCTGCGGTGAGACTTTGTGAAGATACTGATGCTTGGGGACTTGTAGGGCTGACTTCTTCAGGCTCATCTGTCAAGAAGCTCTCACGTTATCGTCCTCGTAGAGATATATATGCGGTGGTTCATGATGAGAAAGTAGCGAGATATTTAACGATTTGTTGGGGAGTTGTTCCCGCGTTTATGGTTAAGGAGGCTTCTGTAAGTCAGATGATGAGTGAGGTAATTAATCAAGGGCTGCAGAGAAAAGTGCTTAAACTTGATAAGAGTTATATTTTAACAGCGGGAGACCCTGCAGGGGTTGCAGGTTCAACAAATATGATTCGTATTTTACGTGAACATGAGATGAAGTTTTTTGCTTCCCTTAAAAAGTGAAACTCTCTTTTTAAATTTTATGAAATTACAATTAAGATAACTTAGTCAAATATATTCATTGCTTTTATTATTATTTGAGCCTTCACCTTTTGCAATATACCTGAGCCAAGCATAACCAAAAACACCGGCAAAAAGTGATGCCGCTAAAATTCCGACTTTTGCTTGGAATATCAGTTCATCATTACCCAAAAATGCTAAATCTGCTACAAAGATAGACATTGTAAAACCAATACCGCCAAGAAAAGCAACACCAAATATTTGACTCATACTACTGCCCTCTGGAAGTTTTGCAATTCCAAGCTTTACAGCAATCCATGCAATACCCGCTATGCCGGCAATTTTTCCTATAATAAGCCCCGCAATAATTCCAAGTGAAACAGGTTGCATTATAGTCTCTCCAATAGAAGAGAAATTTATACTAATACCTGCATTTGCAAGAGCAAAAAGAGGAATAATTATAAGTCCAACGGGGAGGTGCAAGTCATGTTCTAGTCTTGATGCCGGTGTACCAACCTCATCAATTCTATCTTTGATATTAAGCAGAAGTGCTTTTTGCTTCTCATGCATCATATTATCGGTTGCAACCGGGTAATTGTCATACTCATCAAGCAGGTTTCTTGTATGGTTAGCAAAATCGATTGGCCTCTGTTTGGGTTTTGATGGTATCGCCATAGCAGCAATAACACCTGCTATAGTAGCATGAATACCAGATTCAAGCATAAAAAACCACATTAGTACTCCGACAAAAAAGTAAGGTAGAATCATATGAATACCAACACGGTTAAATAGTACCATTATAAGAAACATAGTAGCAGCTAAACTAAGGGGTATCATATTGATCTGTTCTGTATAAAAAACAGCGATAACGATAACAGCACCAAGGTCATCTACGATAGCAAGAGCAACTAAAAATGTTACAAGTGCATGTGAAACACGATTACCAAGAAGAACAAGAGCAGAAATAGCAAAGGCGATGTCTGTTGCCATTGGGATTCCCCAGCCACCAATACCTTCACCATCATAATTGATAGCAAGGTAGATAAGTGCCGGTAAAACCATACCACCGATTGCCGATAAAATAGGTAAAATAGCAACTTTAAGATTTGATAGCTCGCCAACTAGTACTTCACGTTTTATCTCAAGTCCGATCATGAAGAAGAAGGTAGCCATAAGTCCATCATTGATCCAGTGGTGGACATTATGAGAAAGAGTCCATCCACCAATACATAAATCAACGTGAGTATGAAAAAAGTTCGCATAAGCTTCAGTTAGTGGAGTGTTCGCAAGAATGATGGCTAACACCGTCATAAACATTAAAACGATACCACTTGTTGTCTGAGCATGTATAAAATGTTCAAAAGGCGTGGCTATTCTATTAAAAGCTTTTTCCCAAGGGGCGTATAGTTTCATTGTGATACCTTATAAATTTAATATTGAATTATATTATCGCATCTTTTAAATTATAATTAAGAAGAGAAGCGATGATAAGCCCTTTGGGAGAGATATGCAGTTACATAACTACTTGGTTTCTTCCTGCATTTTTAGCGTTGTATAGCATCATATCTGCTTGATTGATTGCCTCTTCTAAACCATCTTCGTTGTATAGTGCAACACCGATGGATATAGTAAACTGTATAGGCTCTTTTTTATCAGAATAAACTATTGAAGACTCGACATCACGTCTAAGTCTATCAAATATCTCAAGGGCAGAAAACCTATTTATATTCTTTAAAACTATGCAGAACTCTTCTCCACCAAAACGTGATACGATATCTCTGTAGTTAGTACTAGACATTAGTACATCAGCTAGATGCACTATAACTTTATCACCAATATCATGTCCATATTTATCATTGATTTCTTTAAAGTGGTCAATATCAAGCATTGCTACAGCAAACTGTTCATTCTGACCCTCTTCTGCACTTATATAATCATCCATACTTTTAAAGAAGTATCTACGGTTGTAGAGACCAGTTAAGAAGTCACGGTTAGCATGGTTTGTAACTGTCTGTATATTTTCAAGAGCTTCTATAGAGTTGTTCACGCGACATGAAAACTCCTCTTTTGAGAAGGGTTTGTTTATGTAGTCATTTGCACCTTTCTTTAAGAAGAGTGCATTAATACCCTCATCTTCGTTTGATGAAAGTGCTATGATACAGAGCTCATTTTTATTTTTCTCTTTTCTCACTTCATTGAGTAGCTCTAAACCATTCATAACCGGCATATTGTAGTCTGTAATCATAAGAGAGATATCTGGGTGTGTCTCGAGCATTCCAAGAGCTTCTTCCCCATGAGCAACTGTATAGACTGTATAAAAGAGGTTCTTTAAAAGTCCCTCCATCTTTTTTCTGAAAACCATTGAGTCATCAACAACTAAAACCTTATGCTCTTGGTTTTTTTGTAGTCTATGTATAATGTTGATTGTATAGTTTATATCACCAACACCACCTTTGTTAACATAGTCGATGATATTTTTTGCAAGCATCTTCTTTCTAAACTCTTTATCAATATTTCCACTTAAAACTATTGCATGTTGACCTTTGGAGAGCACATAATCAACAATTTCACCATTTGGAGCATCTGGTAGATTAATATCAAGCAGAGTTACAAAGTAGTTGTATTTACCTAAAAAGAGTTTTGCCTCAGAGAGTTGGTAAGCAATATCAACTTCCATATCCAGGGTAGATTTTATTTTTTTGGCTAAAAGTTTGGCTAATGTCTTGTTATCTTCAACGATTAATATTCTATTCATGAACTAATTCTACTATAATTCGTTTATGATTAATTTAAGTGATATTCTATCCAAGCTAGAAAACAGAGAAAATATATTTTTAACCGGTGGCGCCGGTGTTGGTAAAACGACGACTACAAGAGAGATAATAAAAGAGTATGAGAGTGAAGCTAAAAAAGTAGCTAAACTGGCCTCTACGGGAATGGCTGCTACTCTCATAGGCGGACAGACTCTGCATAGTTTTTTAGATCTAGGCATAGCGAGTGATAAAAAAGAGTTAGAGAGAAATGGTAAGTTTGAGATAAAGAAAAAGATTAAAAAACTGATTCACTCAATGGACTTGATTGTGATAGATGAAATATCTATGGTGAGTGATACTCTGTTTGAGATGATTACACTGCGTTTGAAGCAGGCTGATTTTAGAGGATCACTCCTTGTTGTAGGTGATTTTTTACAGCTTCCTCCAGTTGTTCGTGGATATGGAGAAGTTAAGTTTGCTTTTGAATCTGGAGAGTGGAAAGAGTTTAATTTTTCAAAGATAGAGTTGACTCATGTTTATCGTACAGATGATGTAAAATTTATAGAACTGCTGAATCATGTGCGTTTTGGCTATATAGATGAGCAGATTCACAATCATCTCAATGAGTTTATAAAGCCACTGCCCAAAGATTTAAGTGAGTTCACGTTTCTTTTTGGAAAGAATGAATCAGCTCATAGACACAATAAAACGCAGTTATCATTTATTGATAATGAGTTGTTTGTCAAAGAAGCACAAGTTATTAAGCATCAAAAATCAGCAAAAGACAATGAAGTAGATAGATTTATAAGTGATGCACGGATAGAGAAAGAGTTGGAGCTCAAAGTAGGTTCTCCAGTTCTTTTTACAAGAAACTCCTGGAACTACTTTAATGGAGAGCGTGGGGTCGTAGTAAATATTGATGCAAGCTATGTGTATGTTAAAAAGAGTGACGGTGTAGTTATAAAGCTTGAAACTGCAGCTCAAAGCAAAGCGATGTGGAAAGAGAAAACGATAGATGGAAAAAAAGAGATGATTGAAGAGAATATTTTTTCAGTCTATCAGTTTCCTATCAAGCTTGCATTTGCTATTACGATTCATAAATCACAAGGAATGTCTATAGAGGACTTAATAATCGAGACAAATGAGATATTTGCACCTTCACAGTTTTACGTAGCACTCTCACGTAGCTCAAATCCACTGCGTCTGAACCTTATTGCTCCAAGTGTTCAGTGGTACGAACTTGCATTTGTAAACCATAAGGCTATGGAATTTGTTAGAATGGAAAGTAGTTGTTAAGAGGAGTAGATAAAGGCATACTTTATATGCTGGCAGGCTCTTTAATATCTGCACTTAATGGGGCAGTCTCAAAAATTTTAGCGGATGATATGTCTGCAATGGAGATAGTCTTTTTTAGAAATATTATCGGTCTTGTTTTAATCCTTTATGCTCTTAAACATACACCTCCAACACTCTTTGGCGGGAAATGGCATCTGCTAATTACGCGCGGTCTTCTTGGTTTTTCAGCGATGATTCTCTTTTTCT
This sequence comes from Campylobacterota bacterium, assembly GCA_039715155.1. GTDB lineage: Bacteria > Campylobacterota > Campylobacteria > Campylobacterales > Sulfurimonadaceae > Sulfurimonas. Next base: position 5,745 of record JBDLHW010000118.1, read on the forward strand.
ATACTATCACTACAATACCGCTCGGAGAGGCGATAACACTCAACAAAACTTCACCTCTCTTTGTGACTATCTTGGCCTATTACTTACTGAAAGAGCAATTGAGTAAAACAACACTCTTTGCGCTTTTGATTGGTTTTTTAGGAGTTGTCTTTATAGTAAAACCTTTTGGGATGAGTGTCTCTTATGAGCACTTTTTAGGAATTTTAGGTGGATTTTTTGCTGCTGCTGCATACACAACTATCAAAAAGATAAAAGATATCTATGATGCACGGGTAATTATGCTCTCATTTGTAGGGATAGGGGCAGCTCTTCCGGCACTCTTTTTTATAGTGGCACCATATATTGAAGCACCGGAAGCTCTTGCGTTTTTATTTCCGGAGTTTTCCTACCCGACATCTCTAAAGGTATGGTCACTTATTGTCTTTATGGCAATCATCGCGACTATTTCACAATGGCTTTTAACAAAGGCCTATAGCTCATCAAACCTGAG
>JBDLHW010000119.1:0-6234 GCA_039715155.1 Campylobacterota bacterium
TGTTCAAGGTTTGCCATAACTTTAAAAGGAATATTTATAATATGAGCCTCTTTGTAAAACTTCTTCTTTACAACTTTCAAAACATCACCGCTCAGTGCCCCGACAAAACCCTCTTCATTGAGACCATATCTACCGGCACGTCCAGAGATTTGATGCACTTCTGATGGATGTAGATTTCTCTGGCTTATTCCATCAAACTTTTCAGCCTTAGAGAAGAGTATAGTCTTTATAGGCAGGTTCATCCCCATTGCTATGGCATCTGTCGCTATAAGTATCTGCGTCTCCCTGGCTCTAAAGCGTCGTGCTTCCTCACGTCTCACTTCAGGAGAGAGATTTCCATAGACAACACTCACACTAAAAAATCTTGAAAAATTCTGTTTTAGTTTCAGTACATCTTTTCTGCTGAATGCGATGATTGCTGTCCCTTCAGTTACATCTTTGACATCTGTAGGGGTATCCAAAAGAGTCAGAGGATTCTTTCTCTCAAACTCTACTATCTCAAGTTCTTCTCCGAGATACTCTGCTAAAGCGATAATCGCCTCTTTAGAGTTAGATGAACCTGTCATAATTATCTCTTTTGCGGGTGCTCCGATGATAGCATTTGCCCATGCCCAGCCACGATCTCTGTCATCAATCATCTGCACCTCATCTATAACACAGACATCGACATCCACATCAAAGTTTAGCATCTCGATAGTTGAACTTATATGTGTCGCATCTTCATTTAAAATCTGCTCCTCACCGGTTATAAGTGAGCTGTCAATTCCCTGCTCTTTTAGCGTTTCATAACCTTCAAGTGCAAGCAGACGCAGCGGGGCCAGATAATACCCTGTATCTGCATTTTGTAACTTTTGCATAGCTTGATATGTCTTACCGCTGTTTGTCGGTCCTATGTGAAGTATCAACTTTCTTCGCATATCTCTCGCCATAGGAAAGAGGTTCTTAAAATCTCTAATTGTCCGAGCGAGTAGCTCTTGACGCTGTTTTTTTATAAGTTGCTCATGAATATTGTATATAAAAATTCTAGTTGTTTTTCTAACTATTTTTGGAGTTATGGTTAGAGATTTTGGAATCAACTCTAAAAGAAATTCATATACTTTTTGATGAAGCTCCTCTTTTGAGAAGTGTAAAAGTTGCGCATAGTTACCACACTCTTGCACAACTATTTCCAGTTCATCTAAAAAGTGCTTCTCATGCTCTATTTTTGCTGTATTCAACACCTCATCAAAATCTAGAGGCTCAGAGTTCCAGATAGTCTCCAGCAGAGAGTTTAGTTCAATATGAAGCTCTAAAACATAGTGCTGCTCCATATCTGAATGTGGAAGTATCATACTCTGGTTTACTTTAACTAAAACCTCCTCTTCATGCATACTCAGCTCAACTACATCAAGCTTTGTCTCAATCAAACTCTTTAAAACTGAAGCTTTTAAAACAGGAAAATTGACTTTCGTTTTTGGAGGGGAAGAGCGAAATGCAGCCTCTATCTCTTTGTTAGTCAAGTACTCATGAGGAGACTTCAGCTCACTTATAAATTTCTCAATTGATTGTTGTTTTAACCCTACAACTTTCTCTTTGTCGAGTGAAATTTGGCTAATTATCTCCTCACTCTCATTCTCTTGGAGATACTCATAACTGTAAGGTTTTGTGTTTAATGTCAAGATCTTATGAAAATGTTGGTCAAAGATTCTGTATCTAAGCGAAGCATTAAACTCCAAAGTATCATCTATATCAAAAATACCATCAAGAGCTTTTTGAAGTTTCTCTTTTTTCATCTCAAACCTGATGTGCTTGAGCTTTGACTCCATCTTCTCAATGGTAATCTTTTTACTTCTCACATCACTGAAGGCGTCATAAAGAGCTGTAGCTTCTTCCTGGGTTACCTCTAGCTCTTCTAAAAAGAGGTCTACCTTCTCTATTCTGTCAAGACTCGGTTCTTTGGGCTTACCGGATGGATAAACCTCGCCATTTGCAGCGAAAAAATCTAGAATCTCTTGACGATAACCGCCATCTGCTTCACTCCAAAGCATTCTCACTGTCTTCAGCAGCACTTTTTTACTATGTTCAATATCATATATTCCAAGCGTGTGAAAGAGTTCACTAAGCGTCTCAGAGCTTACTCTTTCAACCCCAACATCAAAAGGGTCATCATCAAAATATTTTTTAATTCTTTGGTTTATTTTTGTATTTTTTTTGCTTTTCTTGCCCATATGAAATTGTAGCCTAAAAGAGCATTTAAATAGATAACTTCTTGAACTTTAGCTTATTAGTTCCATCCGCTATCATTTTATTTTTCATCACTACTTATGGCATGCATATTCTCTAGCCTCTCTACATGATTTCGACACTCATCTTGCATATCTTGAAGTGATTCGATTAAATCATTCTGTTTTCTCATCAACATCTCCTGCTTTGATAACTTATATGAAACATAGAGAAGCAAAACCACAATAATCAACTCAAGCATAGTCACCTCATTTTTAATAGTTTTTGCACATTTTAAGTATTATATCCAACATTAACCAGAAGCATATCTTCATACATTTTAGCAATGTTAATATTATATAATTTCCTTGTTATAAAATATTGCTCTATTCTAAATCATATTATGTTAAAATAATTTAAACAAAAAGGGGTTCACGTGAGGAGTATACTTATCTTTTTTTTATCACTCATGACATATTCTACTATCTTCGCAGATGGCTTAGACAAAACTAAGACCTACACTGTAGCGTTTGCACAGGACACACTTGCAAATGACTACCGCTTAAACCAGATGCTTGAAACAAAAAAAGCTCTCTCAAAATATCCGAATATACGTTTCATCTACAGTGACGCAAAAACAAGCTCCTCTATACAGGTTCAGCAGATAGAAGATTTTATCTCCATGAATGTAGACTTGTTGATAGTATCTCCTTTTAATGATGAAGCAACTAAAAATGTTATTGTAAAAGCCTATGAGTCAAATATTCCGGTTATCCTGATTGAGCGAAAAGTCCCTGGAGATAAATTTACTTCCTACATACACCCTGATGACAAAAAAATAGCCAAAGAAGCCGCAGAGTATATTTTTAAAAAGATAAACTACAAGGGAACTATATTACTCTTAAAAGGTGTACCGAAAAATGATGTTGAAAAAGCTAGAACAGATGGCTTTTTCAAGGTGGCAAATAGGTACCCGGATGTAAAAGTTATTGAGAGAACCGCAAATTACCTTCGTCGTGATGCTATCATAGAGCTTGATAAGCTGCTAAGCTCCGGTAAAAGTTTTGATGCGATAATGTCACAAAGCGATAGTATGCTGGTTGGGGCAAGAATGGCACTAAAGAGATATAACATTGACCCCTCTTCAATAATAACAGTAGGAATAGATTACATCAAAGAAGCTCAAGAGGCCATTCAAAAAGGCGAACAAAACAGTAGTTTTATATACTCTCTTGGAGCAAAAAAAAGTGCTGAGATTGCCATAAGAATTCTCTCGGGAGAGAGTGTAGAAAAAGAGATTAAACTAGAGACTCTGCAGATAACAAAGGAGAATGTTGATAATGTTAAGCCAATATTTTAGATATATGTTTTTACTAACCTTGAGCCTATCGGCTTTAACATTCAGTGGCTGCAGTAACAAGGAGAGTGGGGAAGAACTTCATGTAGGAATGAATACATGGCCTGGTTATGAGCCTTTTGTTCTTGCTAAAGATTTGGGTTATTTAGACGAAAGAGTTCGTGTGTCCCGTTTAGATTCAGCGACAAATGTTATAAGATCATTCAAAAGTGACTTAATAGATGTTGCCTGTATTACGCTTGATGAAGCAATAATTATGCAAGAAACAAGTGAAGATGAGATTAAAGTTATTACTATTATGGATTTTTCTACTGGCGGTGATGTCATTATCGCGAACAAAAACATCAAGTCATTAAAAGAGCTTAAAGGAAAACGTATAGGCGTGGAATCAACTGCACTAGGAGCTTTCATGCTCGCTCGTGCGGTGGATTTCACACCAGAACTAACAATGAGTGACTTAAAAATTTTAAATATTGGTTATGAACATCATCAAAATGATTTTGAAACAAACAAAATAGATGCAGTTATAACATTTGAACCGATTAAAACAAGACTACTTAAAAGTACGAATGCTCACGTTATTTTCAGTTCAGAGCAAATTCCAGGTGAGATTTTAGATGTTATAGTTGTTAAATCAAAAACTATAAAAAGTAAAAACAGTGAACTTCAAAAAATGATAGACGCATGGTATGAAACCATAGAATATATCAAACAAAACCGTAATGAAAGTCTAAAGAGAATGGCAAAATATGAAAATATAAGTTTAAATGAGTTTGCAATTGCTTATACTGGCCTCACTGTACCATCACTTGTTGAGAATAGGATGTTTTTTAAGTTAAAGCTCAAGGACTCAATCAAAAAAATTCGTAACACTCTTTTGAACAAACAACTAATACAAAAAGAGTTCAATGAAAAGGATCTCTATTCAGCAGAGTTTTTAGGGAGCGAAACATAGATGAATAGTATATTTTCTTTACGACTTAAACTGATTATTTATACTCTGCTTTTCGTTATCTTTGCTGTACTTAGTGTTGGATACATAACTAATAAAAGTATAGAAAACCACTTCTATATGGATGTACAAAGTAAATTTAGGGAGTCTTTTCGTATCCTTTCAACTGAGCTGAAAAATACAGGAAAGCAGATATATAATACGGCAGATTTAATATCCAACAATGAAAATATAATAGCTTCTATGAGTCTTATTAAAAACTACGAGGATATCAATAACTACAACTCAATCCTTTTTGATGAAGAGAAAAAAAGAGTAGTGAACATATTGACACTTAAAGGTAAGTACTCCCAAAGTAACTCCCTCTCGATTTATGACTCTTATGGAAAACTGGTGGCATTTGTAAAAAAAGTAAAAGGCAGATACTTGACTTTTTACGTTTCATATAAAGACTCTAAAAGAGTTTTCTATTCAAAAGAGATTAACGAACTCTCATACAAAAGAGAGGAGTTGAGTAGAGAGATAAAAACTGAGCTAAATAACTTAAACAGCTCCACTTTAGTCAATAAACGAGATGAAGGTATTGTGTATGAAGTTGATAAAAAAATATTAAAACTAGAGGTCAAACGGGCAATCTCCAGAAACTTGTCAAATGGTACTAAGGAGCTTCTAGGATATACTAAGAGTATTAAATATTTTAGTCCTAAAGATATTAGTGATTCTTTGAATCCGCAGATGCTTGCTAGTTACTCTATGTATGATAAAAAAGAGTCAGACTCTCTCCTGCTTAACTCTCCCATTCTCTTTTCTCAGTTTAGTTCCAGTGAACTTCAAGTACATAATAAAGGTGATTTTTTCTTCACTTCTGCTCTCATTCCTCTAAAGAAGGGTGCTCTGCTTTTAAAGTTAAGTACAAACAAGAAAGAGTTTGAAGAGACCCTTTCAAAAAACAAAAAAGACTTGATTATACTTATGTTCATGATAATGCTTATAGCTATTACTATAAGTCTACTTATACTAAATAAGATGATATCGACCCCCTTAAAAGAACTCTTAAATGGTATTAATACTCTCTCTATGGGTGATTATAAACATAAAATGTACATAAAATCAAATGATGAGCTTGGACTCATATCTACACAATTTAATAACATGGCGGAGGAGATATCTAAACGTGAAGAAGAGTTAGACAATTTAGCACACTATGATTCACTTACAAAAACGCCAAATCGCACAATGTTTATGGAAACTCTTAACAAAGCAATAAGTCGAGCCAAAAGACTTGATAACAAACTTGCTGTTTTATTCTTAGACTTGGATGACTTTAAAAGTATCAACGATTCTCTAGGTCACAATGTCGGAGATGAGCTTTTGATTCAATTCTCAAAAAATCTATCACATGCTCTGCGAGAAAACGATATGCTATCACGTATAGGCGGAGATGAATTTAATATACTCATAGAAGATTTAAGCTCTGTTCATAATCTAATCCGTATTGCTGAAAAACTTATGCGGCAGATGCAAATACCAATTAATATAGAAAATAATCAAATCATTGTAACGGGTAGCTTAGGTATATCTATTTATCCTGATGACGCCCAAAATAGCACCGCCTTACTTAAAAATGCAGACCTTGCAATGTATAGCGCAAAAGATAATGGCAGAAATCAATACAAATTCTTTTCAAAAGAGCTTGAACTCTCTCTTAACTCACGTATACAAA
>JBDLHW010000012.1:0-19931 GCA_039715155.1 Campylobacterota bacterium
TCGCGGGCTATGAAGTGTCACTACTGTAACTTCACTCAAGCTATTCCTCAAGTCTGTTCAGAGTGTGGCAGTGGAAACCTCACAAGCTCACGTTTAGGAACAGCTGAAGCTGTTAAGAGTATAAGTGAAGAGTTTTCTGAAGCTAGAGTTGAGCAGTTTGACAGAGATGTTATCACTACATCTGCTAAGCTAAAAAAAGCATTGAAAAGATTTAATGATAATGAGACAGATATTCTTGTTGGAACACAGATGCTCTCCAAAGGACATGACTATCACGGAGTTACCTTAGCGGTTGTTCTTGGCATGGATAACATGTTAAATATGAGCGATTACAGAGCTAGAGAGAAAGCTCTCTCATCACTAATACAGGTCTCAGGAAGAAGTGGACGTGCAAAAGATGCAAAAGTTTTGGTACAGAGTTTTAATGAGGATTTTTTCAGAGCTTACATAGACAGATATGAGGATTTTTTAGAAGAGGAGAAAGAGTATAGAAAAGAGTTGTACCCTCCTTATAAAAAACTCTGTCGTGTTCTTTTCTCACATAAAAATGGAGCGAAAGCGAGAGAAGAGATGCAGAAGATGTATGATAACCTTTCACATACTTCAAATATTGAAATTGTTGGTTTTGGAAAATGCGCTATTGAGAGAGTAGCAAATAAATGGCGTTTTGAGATACTGCTGCGTTCTGATAAAAGTACGGATTTGATTAGGGCCATTGCACAAACTAAAGTTACTTTAGCAGAAATTGATATGGACCCTATAGAGTTCGGCTAAAAACTCAAAGTATTCATATACCTTCGTCGTTACTGCATTCGTCACATACTATAGTATGCTTCCTTATTTGTGTCTAGAATCTATATAAATACTTTGAGTTTTACAATTTATAGTTTATTATCAAAAAACCAGTAAAACGCCATCATCATTCCAGGTGTTTTTTTATAACTTGTATCAAACATAAATTTTTTAGCATCTTCAGTTGGGATATAAACTACTTCAATCTCCTCTTCATGTAGGCCACCGCCTTCAGCTATCTTCATACTCTCATCGAGCTCTGCATAATAGAGTATTTGTGAAGCTCCAGAGATTCCAACACTTGTGTAAAATGTAGTGATATAATCTAAATTTTCAACGGGTACATCGTATCCGCACTCTTCAAGAATTTCTTCCTTGGCAATTTGTACATTGCTTACACTTTTATCTATTATTCCTGCACATAGTTCATGCATCATACCATCAGTTTTAGTCATATTTAATACTGCAGGACGAAGTTGTTTAACAACTACAAATGCATCTTTTTCTCTGTGCCAAAGTAGAATAGAAACACTGTCATGAGAGATGACTGCTTCCCACTTTTTCTGTACACCTTTTTGTGTATAGTTTATTAGTAGTGGTTTTATAAAAGAGGGGTTTTTTAATTCTGTGATTGAGTCTATTTTATCCATCAGCAGTAACTTCTTTTTTTCTTTCGTTAAAAAAGTAGGATTCATTTTGAAAAGGGGCTTGTTTTTTAAATGCTGTTTGGTTGTTTAAGTGAAGTCCAATGCTCTCATCATAATTATCCTTGAGTTGCATAAAGGCTTTTTTCTCTGTACCTTTAAGTTTTTTAGTTGTAACTTGAACAACTCTTAGAGGATTGGTCGCACGGCCATGTTTACGTAGTTCAAAGTGTAGATGCGGGCCGGTTGAACGTCCAGTTGAACCCACATAACCAATAGTTTGGCCTTTCTTTACGTACTTACCGCGTTTGATACCTCGACGAAAAGATTTCAGGTGTGCATATCGTGTCTCGTAACCATCATCATGGCGAATTTTTACAAGATTTCCATAAGTTCCAAGATAAGACGCATAGATAACTCTACCACTTCCTGCTGCAACAATAGGTGTACCACGACGTGCTGCATAATCTACTCCTAAGTGAGCTTTCCATTTTTTGAGAACAGGGTGAAATCTTCGTTTAGTAAAATATGATGAGATTCTAGCTCCACGAACCGGACGGGCAAGAAGAAAACCTTCCACTTCATGACCCTTTTCATCATAATACCTCTCATCATCGTTGAGATAAATATAGTGACGCTTTTTTTTCATCTCAATCATTGCAACCTTAAGTGTCGGCATTGAAAAAGGTTCTCCAAGGCGATATTTTTGATCATAAATCATAACCAGTTTATCACCCTTACGGATATCTCTTTTAAAGTTTAGAGAGTTTCTATAGTTTGCGACAAAAATTTGAGCCAGTTTTTTTGAACCTGTCTCTTTTAGGATGTCGTAGTGAGGTGAGTGGGTGATTTCAAGTGTAAAAGATTCTGTTTTGGTGGTACTGATAATAGGGATAGCTTCAAAATGATATTGGCCATTATGCTTGTAAAGGTGAACTTGAAGTTCATCATTAAGTGGTAGAAGCACTTGCTTTATCGTGCCATCTGAATCTCTTAATATTTGGCAGTTTACACCGGCTCTCATCTCCTCGGTCAATCTTTGATCATATGTATCAAGATTATAGTAGAGTTTTCTAACGGGGAGATTGTTGTTCTCTAAAAAGACTAAATATGTTTCGCCGTTTACCCAACGAAAACGTTCAACCTCACTTGCAAGAATAGCTATTGGGAGTAAAAAAAGTATGAAAAATCGTATCAAATTCTAAGCCTATAATAAATTATCTGTGAACTTTAACAAAATTTGGCTTAGTCTGAGGTTTGTTTGATATAATCGCATAATATTAAATAAAAAGAAGTCAAATGAAATACATACTTTTACTTTTACTAGCTCTGTTTGAGTTAAACGCAGGAGTTGTAAAGTCTCCTATTGTAAGCTTAGACAGTGATGGGCATACAGCAACTATTAAAATAGATAAAATAGATGTTGGAATGAGCGGTTTTATAGTGCATGAGATTGCCCCTGAACATACCAGTATCTTAAAAAATGTAGTTGTAGCCAGCTATGATGAAAACACTCAGGTTGCTACTTTAGAGATGAGTGATTATACAGGCTTAAGAAATAATGCTCTGCCGACTGGTAACTGGAGTGTTAAGGTTGGAGATACAGCAGTTTTTGCTTTTGGGTACTCACGTGCTCTCTTAGTTGCACCTAGTGAAGAGATTTATCACCAGATAAGCAAAAGTGTAAAGATACAGTGGATCCACCCAGATATTTTTGCAACTATACTTTCATTTCGTGGACATCCGACACCTTTAAAAGAGGATTTTGAGGCTATGAGCGATGCGAGTAGTGTAGGTCTGGTTTTTATATATTTAGATAAAAAACTTTTCATGCTTGATATAAAAAGCTTTAAGATTCTAACTATAAATGATGCTCCTTTAGTACAAGACAGTGTAAAACTTCCTTTTTATACAAGAGTTCAGGAGATTGACGCTGCGTGGTGGGGAGAGGGAAGTGATTTTCTTGAGTCTTATGAGCCACACTACTACGAGCTTTTAGTTGAGTCAAACAAAAAAAATAAAAAATTATATGAGATTATTAAAAATGGTGATGAGAAACATCATGATCTTTTAGATGATTTCGAGATAGGAAAATAATTATGATTGAAGCTAAACATTTACAACACTTTAAATCAATAGTTGGCGATGATAATATCTATAGCGATAAAGCCCACTTAATCGCATACTCTTATGATGCAACACGTGAGCATTTTGAGCCCGATGCTGTTCTTTTTCCAAGAGATGAAAATGATGTGAGCGCTATTTTAAAGTACTGTAACGAGCATAGGATAGTAATCGTTCCTCGCGGAGCAGGTTCAGGTTTTACGGGTGGTGCACTTCCTAGCTCTGGTGGAATTGTCCTCGCTATGGAAAAGCATATGAATAAAATCCTAGAGATAGATATGAAGAATATGGTGGCTATTGTTCAGCCTGGTGTGATTAATATGGATCTCCAGCGTGCAGTTGAAGAGGTAGGTCTTTTTTACCCGCCAGATCCAGCGTCACAAGAGTACTCAACACTAGGTGGAAATGTTAGTGAAAATGCTGGTGGTATGCGTGCTGCGAAGTATGGAATTACTAAAGATTATGTAATGGCTACTCGTGCAGTTTTGCCAAATGGTGATGTGATTAAAGCCGGAAAACGTACTATTAAAGATGTGGCAGGTTACAACATTAGCGGTATTTTAATAGCTTCAGAGGGGACACTTGCAGTTCTTACTGAGATAACACTGCGTCTGATTCCAAAACCAAAACTTACAAAGACGGCTATGGGAATTTTCCCAACTGTAAACGATGCTATGGAAGCAGTTTACAAAACTATGGCGAGTGGAATTACTCCTGTTGCTATGGAGTTTTTAGATAATTTGACTATTCGTGCTGTTGAGCAGACATTTAACAAAGGTTTACCGGTGGATGCTGGAGCACTTTTAGTTACAGATGTTGATGGAAATTTAAAGGATGATTTAGATTTTCAACTCTCTGAGATTGAAAGAGTTTTTGGCGAAAACGGTTGTAGTGAGTTTAGAATTGCAAAAGATGATGCAGAAGCTGCTGATATCTGGTTTGCAAGAAGAAATGCATCTCCGGCACTGAGTGTTTATGGAAGTAAAAAACTAAACGAAGATGTGACAGTTCCTCGTGCAGTACTTCCAGAACTCTTAGAGAAGTTCTACGCAATTGCAGAAAAGTATAAAGTAAATATTCCATGTTTTGGACATACCGGTGATGGTAATGTTCATACAAACGTGATGGTTGATGGAAAAGATCCCCAGCAGGTTAAAATTGCCTATCAGGCGATAGAAGAGGTTTTTCAAGCTACAGTTGACTTAGGTGGAACTTTGAGTGGTGAGCATGGAATTGGCCTTGCTAAAGCACCATATATGGGTATGGCCTTTACAGATGAAGAGATGAATCTTTTTAAATCTATAAAGCTTGCTTTTGACCCTAACAATATTTTAAATCCTGCAAAAATGGGTTTAAACTAGTAAATACAACAAAAAGGCTAAAATATGCCAATGAGCAAAGAGAAATTAAATTATATCTTTAGACATATAAAGTTTTTTATCGGTACTTTTATTGATAAGGAGCTTACTCTCTTTGCTGCCTCGCTTAGTTTTTATACTATCTTTACAATCATTCCGCTCCTCTTAATTATGCTAACACTTCTAACATCACTACCGAGTTTTGCAGAGCACTATGAGACTATAAAAGTATTTATTTTCTCAAACCTTATGCCTGTGAATTCTGAAGCTATTATGGGGCATATTGATGGGTTTTTAGAAAACTCTGCAAAGATGGGAATGATAGGTTTAGTTATGATTTTGGTAGCGTCACTTCTCTTTTTTAAGAACTTTGAGTACATTGCAAACAAGATTTTTCACGCTAAACCTAGAACTCTCTGGGAGTCAATTACAACTTACTGGACAATGCTCACTTTAACTCCAATAGCCTTAGGGGTCTCGTTTTATATTACTGGGTATATAGCAACTTTGATGGCTTCACACTCCATGACTTCAGGCCTTGATATTTTACCTTTAATACCATACATAATAATCTGGGCACTCTTTTTTCTTCTATTTCAGATCAGTGCAAATGTTAAGATAAATCCAAGAGCAGCTCTGGTTAGCTCTTTTTTAGTCTCAATAGTATTTAGTATTTCAAAAAATGCGTTTATATACTATGTCTTTATGAACAAATCATATACAACAATGTACGGCTCTTTTGCTATTTTGATGTTTCTGTTTTTATGGATATATGTGTCGTGGATTATCTTTATATATGGGCTGAAACTATGTCATATAATCAATAGAGTATACGAAAGTAGACAGAGCAGAGAGAAGCGTTAAAAAAGTAGCCTTTTTACTCCCTATAGAAAGAAGAGAGAGTACTATAAAAGCTATAAGCCACTTCCAAGCAAGTGTAATATTCACGTGAGCTGTATCTAGATTAATTAACAGATATAGAAGCTTATCCAGAGCGTCTCCTTGCGTGATCAGGTGTAAAAATATACTCAGTGGATAGAAGAGAGTAAAGAGTGATGTCCAGAGAATAGAGAGTGGATGGTAGAGACTAAAGTTTCCAAAAATAACTATAGAGTAGGGTAGCATAAGAAAATATACCCAAAATGGAACGAGTATAAATTGCCAGACTTTAGATAGCTCTTTAAAGTGAATAAGAAATAAAAAGATATAAAAGACACCGCTAACACTTAACCAGAAACCTATACTTAAAAAGAGTCTTGGAAAAAATGAGATAATGAAGACCACCGTAAGAAGTAGGGTAACCATAGAGATGATCTTTATACCTCTGTCGTAGAGGAGAAAGCCAATAACAAGCATTGTAAAAGCGCGTAGAAGTGAAGGTGGGGAGTCTAAAAAAAGTAGATAAGAGAGCAGGGCGAAACTTATAATAATAAAGGAGTCACGTTTGTAGCTTCTATATGGAAAGTACCTGTCTTGAAAAAACTTGTATGGATACTTAAAAAGAAAGAATAGCAGTGCACTGAGAACTCCTAAATGAAATCCGCTAATCGCGACTAAGTGTGAAATTCCAAGGGCAGAGAATTTAGTTTGAATCTCTGAGTTTAATGGCTTGGCTGTAAAAAGAGCCTGATAGGTATTTGAAATATCTCTGTCTTCATGTTGTGAGGATATCAAGCTGTTCAGTTTTACTTTTGAAGATATAGCGGTGTCTATGTGTAGAACTTTACTAAAAGCATAAAAACTGCTCATATACTCATAAAAACTTATTTTACCGGCCCAGACTTCCAGCTCTACTTTTTTCCCAACAGAGTAGGGAAAACTCTTTTTTGCTGTGGAGTAAAATGAGAAGCCCTTATCACTCTTTAGCTTTAAAACCTGATACTCTTTTATCTTACCTTTTTTAGTAGTTTTAGTTTTTGAGTACTGTTTTAGAATGGTTGCGTTTACAAGAGCAGAGTCAAATCGAGTGAGATTTTTATAGTTGTTGTACTCTATGAGAAGAGAGTAAGTTACGATAAATGCGGTAATAAAAAAGAAGATAAAAAAATCTCGCCTTGAGCTAAAAAGGGAGACTCTCTCTATCATCTAAAGTGTTGGCATTGAGATACTAGGCTCTCCCATATCAACTTGGGCTGAGCGGGTATCTACATTCTCATAAACAGTTTCAACTCCCGCAGAGTATGCAGGTGCATCAACAAATCGGGTGAGTTTTTTCTGGAACACAAGTTTTACATGACCTGTTGGGCCATTTCTCTGCTTACCTATAATAATTTCTGCTGCCTCTTCATCTTTTTCTACATATTCTGAGATAAACTCTTTACCCTCAGCCTTAGCAGCTTTCTCACGCTCTTTCTCCTCTTTGTAGAGATAGACATCATCACGATATACAAAAAGGATAATATCCGCATCCTGCTCAATAGAACCAGACTCACGTATATCGCTCAGCATAGGGCGTTTATCGTTACGAGACTCTAGACCACGGTTAAGCTGTGAAAGTGCGACTATCGGCATCTCAAGCTCACGTGCGAGCATTTTTAGTCCACGTGAGATTTCAGAAACCTGGAGGTGTCTGTCCTGATTTCCGATACCCTGCATAATTTGAAGGTAATCAATGACTGCTATCTCTATTTCTGGATGTTGATTTTTTAGCTTTCTAAGTTTAGAACGGAGTTGATTGATGTTAATACTACCTTGATCATCCACATAGAGTTTTGCAGAGTTCATCTTATCAATTGCACCGTTCAGTGAACTCCACTGATCATCATTCATGTCACCCACACGAAGTTTTTGTAGAGGTATTGAAGTCTGAATTGAGAGTAGACGCAGCATCAACTGTTCAGCGGGCATCTCTAGAGAGAAAAAGGCAACACCTTTTCCATCCATGATTAAAGAGTTTACAGTGTTTAAAATGAAAGAAGTTTTTCCCATTGCAGGACGAGCGGCGATGATTACTAAATCACCCTTACCAAAACCTGTTGTCATTTTGTTGAGTTCATTAAAACCTGTATCTACTCCGACTAAAACAGAGTTTCCACGAGCTTTCATCTCTTTGATATACTCCATAGTGTCATAGGTCATCTTTGGAGCGTCTTTGAAGTCACTTGTCTGATTGTCTTGAGTTATTTCGTAAAGCTTTTTCTCTACAATATCCACAACTTCAGCAGATGGAAGCTCTTCTTCAACTGTTACTCTCTTTATCTCTGTTGTAAGCGTTAAAAGGTGACGTTTTAGAGATTTGTCTTTTATCTCGTTTACATAGGCAGTTGTATTTGAGATTGGATTTGCTGAGAGTATCTCAAGCATAACCTGCTCATCAAATTTTTTGATTTTAATAAGCTCTTTTTTTATAAACTCTTCATCTATTGGCTGATCTTTTTGTAAAAGTGTCAGCATAGAGCCAAATATGTCTTGATGGGCAGGAAGGTAAAAGTCATCTTGGTTTAGTGCAACACTAAGTTCATCAAACTGGCTTGGTTCAAAAACGATTGAACTTAAAATTGAGCGCTCAAAGGCGAGGTTGTATAAACTATCTTGCATCTTCATCCTTACTTGCCATATCTTCGACTTCGGTTATAAATCTCTCTACGAGCTCTTTTTCATCCAAGTTAGCTACAACTTCACCCTTTACCATGACAAGACCTTTTCCCTTGCCGTAAGCGATAGCCACGTCAGCATGAGCAGCCTCTCCGATTGCATTTACAACACAACCCATTACTGAGACATTAAGAGGCGTTTTGATGTGAGCTGTACGTTTTTCTATCTCTGCAACTGCAGTTACTAAATCAGCCTCTATTCTCCCACAAGTCGGACAAGAGATGATGTTAAGACCATCTGGCATCGCTCCGCTATCTTTTAAAATAGCTCGAGCAACATTTATCTCCTCTTCAAGCTCACCGGTAATACTTACTCTCATAGTATCACCGATACCGTCAAGGAGAAGTGCTCCAAGTCCGATAGAACTTTTTACAGTTGCGTGAAATAGAGTTCCGGCTTCTGTCACTCCAAGGTGAAATGGATAGCTGTTTTTTGGACGTAATATTCTGTAGGCATCTACAGTTCTTTGAACGTCACTCGCTTTTAGAGAGATTTTAATATCATCAAACCCAAGATCCTCTAAGTACTTGATATTGTACTCAGCAGAAGCAACCATCCCCTCCGCAGTTTGACCATACTTGTTTAAAAATTCTTTTTCAAGTGAGCCTGCATTTACACCGATACGAATAGGAAGATTACGTGCTTGACAAGCTTTAACTATCTCTTTTATTTTACTTTTATCACCAATGTTTCCAGGGTTAAAACGAATACAGTCAACTGATTCAGCAGCTATAAGGGCGAGTTTATAGTTGAAGTGAATATCTGCTACAAGAGGAAGTTCTATCTGCTCTTTGATGCTTTTGAGTGCGAGTGCATCTTCCATGTCAGGAACTGCTACACGCACTATGTCACAACCTGCAAAGTGAAGTCTTTTTATCTGCTCAACTGTTGCTTGGACATCATGAGTGTTTGAGTAAGTCATAGATTGTGTGCTTATGGGGGCATCACCACCAACAGCTACATCACCTACATATATTTTTTTAGTTGGGACTCTGTTTATCATAAAGAGATTTTAGCTTTTTTGTTATAAAGAAGTGCTTTGGTTTAAAAGTAGTAAGCTTAGACCTCGGAAAAGTCCGAAGTCTAGGAGTAGAGTTTCTTAGAATTTGAAGTCTAAGTTTGTGTAGAAGTAACGACCTGGTTCGTTCATTAGCATTACATCATCTGTGGTAGTAACAATTAGAGTTAAGTCAACATAACTATTGCTTACTGCATATGTTTCGTCAAAAATATTGTTTACACCTATAGTAAAGTCAAAGTTTTTATTAACTGCATGTTTTGCTTTTAGATTAACAATAGTCCAAGAATCGATCTCTTGTTCACCGTTATCGCTATCAATTGTGTCCCATTTATCTGAAGCCTGGAGTTCAAGAGTTGCGATAGAGTTATTCATATACTCATAGTTAACAGCAACATTTCCTCTAAGTGGTGCTATGTCAGCTAAATCAGTATCAGTTTGACCTGCAAGAGCTTCATCTTTTTCACCAACTTTATAAGAAGCACCAAGGTCAATTGTAATATCATCAGTTGCAAAGTACGAAGCACTTAGCTCTGCTCCATAAATAGTAGCATCAATATTTTGAAATGCATTAGTAGATACACCTTTTTCGATATAAATATAATCTTCTAGCATAGAATAGAAAGCTTTGATTTTGAATTCAAATGTATCATTGTTTACTTCATACCCTAAATCAATTTCTTGGTTTGTTGTTTGTTCTAAGTTTGGTGTACCAACCCAAGCACCACCTGAATTTCTAAAATAAAGTTCTCTTGCATCTGGTACACGAGAAGCTTGCCCGAAACCTAAGAATATTCTATTTTCCTTATTTAGCTTGTATGAGGTCATTAAGTTTGCACCTAGTGAACTGTAATCATTTGACTCTTCTGTTGCATGAGTAATATCTGTAGAATCATATCTAGCACCTAATGTAACATTTAGATTTCCATAACTCTTATCAAGTTTTGCAAAAATAGCAATATTTTCAGTTAATGCATCATCAATACTTTTTGAATTTCCAGCTGCTAAGGGTGCTCCAGTTGTAGTGTTATAGTAGTCCCCATCCCACGTTCTTTTACTTCCATCTAAACCAACTAAAACTTCATGAGAACCTAGTAATAGTGTATTCTTAAGTTTTACCCCTTGCATAGATGTAGTAAGGTGATTTGTATTGTCTTTTGAAGCAGTGTCTGATGAAACTCTGTATTCTGTAGTCATTGGGTGATCTACATCTGAGTAGTAATATTGGAGATTGAAATTTCTATAAGTGTTATTTGTAGTATCTATATTATACTCTACACTATAGATATTAGAATCATCATAAATGGCATCCATTTTTGAATTTCCATAAAGTACATTATCACTTCTATTTGCCGTATAGCTTAAACGTAATTCTTGATTTTCTGCAGTTGTTACAAATGCTTTAGCCATAACACTTTTTTTCTGGTATTCATCCAAGTCATGATATTGGGGTTTGTATCTTGTACCGTTAGCCGTTGGATTACTATCTGCATAGTTATCAATTTGATCAGCAATATTATCACCATTACCATCTTCATACTGCTCACTAGACTCGTTAGAGGCACTGATTAGCATACGAACTATATCATTACCGCCACTTACAGTAGCTCCGATTTTGTTATATCCCCAAGAACCAACACCGTAATTTACTTCACCATGCATAGCTTGTGTAGGCTGTTTAGTCTTAACTTTGATTCCACCACTTAGTGTTCCAACATTTTCTACGTCATAAGGACCTTCAATAACTTCAATCTCATCGATTTGACTAGCCAAGATATGTGAAGTTGGTGGATCCATTCTATTCACACAGGCACCACAAATTTTTGTTCCATCAGTAGTGATAGAGATATTATCTCTCTTCTGTCCACGAATAAAAATATCATTAGCGATACCGCTACGACGAACCATATCGATACTTGGAACGCTTTCACTCAGTGCTTGAGCTAAATCACTTGAAACCTGGGCATTCTTGGCAACCTCTGTGATAACGGTAGACTCAACACTAATAGGTGTTAACTCAACTTCTGCTGCATAGAGAGACGCAACAGCTATTAAAGATAAGGGGATTACTCTTTTCATATAACTTTCCTTGATTCAAAATATTAGTTTATGGTATTTAAATATTGTTAAATTTGTATTAATCTATATCAAGATTTGTAAATTTTTTTGCTAAAATTCGATTATGAGTAAATTTGAAAAAATAAAAAGAGTGATTTTAATAGCGATAGGTTTTGGTTTGGCGACTTACCTTATAATGAGTGGGTTTGCAATGTTAGATGCCCAGAATGACTCCACTAGCGAAGTTCATAGTAACACAGTGAAGTGAACCGTGTTGACGGATTAAAACTGAGCAGTCTATTTTTACAATCTCCCTCCCTTTAAAAGTCTCTCTAAATATCTGCAGCGCAATTTTATCCTGCTCAACTCCATATATAGGAACTAAAACAGCACCATTGACAAAGAGGAAGTTTGCATAAGTTGCGGGTAGTCTCTCATTATCAAAATAGATAGCCTCTGTCATTGGTAGGTGTATAAGTTTATAACTGTTTTCACGTGCTATCTCTTGAAGTTCTTTCTCCATTAAATGCAGTTCATCGAAATGCTCATCCTTTTCATCTTCACATTTAACATACATGATAGTCGACGCATCGATAAACCTTGCAAGAGTATCTACGTGAGAGTCTGTATCATCTCCTGCGAGATATCCATGGTTGAGGTACAAAACCTTTGTTGCACCAAAAAATGAGTTTAGTCTTTGTGTGATCTGTATGGAATCTAGTTCTGAATTTCTATTTTTATTGAGCATACATTGCGAAGTTGTAAGTATTGCATCAACTCCATTACTCTCAACTGCACCACCCTCTAAAACAAAATTGTAAGTAGTAATGTTTTTAGTAATATTTTTTGTCATGGCATTATCTTTGGAGGCTTCAAATTTGTTGCCCCAGCCATTAAAGGTAAAGTCATGTAGTTCTATTATTGAGTTGTTTTCTACAGACAGAGCGGAGCAGTCTCTAGCCCATGTGTCATCAGTTTCATACTCTACAAAAAACAGATTTTTATCTTCACTGAAATGTTTTTTAACTGCCTTTATGTCGTGGCAGACAACTAAACATTTCTGATATTTTATGATGGTGTTGATGATATTTATGAAAGAGAGTTGGGCCTCATCAAGATACTCAATCCAGTCAGTTTTTGGATGAGGAAAGATTATCTGTGTATAAGATTGCTCTTCAAACTCAGCTATTAATCTCTTCATAGTATAATTCCTTCATGGCTTTCATAACTCTAAATAAAAACAATTTTTTTAATAATCTAGACATTATAAGAAATCGCACCAAAACTAAAGATAAAATAGCTTTGGTTTTAAAAGACAATGCTTATGGGCATGGGCTTTTAGAGATTGCGTCTATGGCAAAAGAGTATGGGATTACAAAAGCAGTTGTAAGAACATCTGCAGAAGCAAAAATTGTAGAAGAGTTTTTTGAGTATATTTTAGTTCTAGCAGACTCTCCACAAGAGAAAAACGAAAAAATAAGATATACGATTAACGATATAAACACAATTAAGAATTTTCCTAAAAAGACAAGAGTAGAGCTCAAAGTAGATACGGGTATGCATAGAAACGGTATAGCTATGAGTGAACTAGAAATCGCATTTGAGATAATGAAAAAACAAGAACTACGTTTAGAAGCAGTTTTTACTCATCACGGATGTGCAGATGAGCTCAATGAGTTTTTTGATATGCAAAACAGAAACTTTGATGAGGTCAAACGCAGTTCAGAAGCGTTGGCAGAAAGATATGGATTTGATGAACTTAGGTTTCACTCTTGTAACTCTGCGGCACTTTTTAGAACATCCTCGTTTGATGAAGATATGGCAAGAGTCGGGATAGCAGCTTATGGGTGTATGCAGCTTCCATCCGAATTTGATGAAAAATCTCTCAAGCCTGTGCTTTCATTCTTTGCAAACAAAATATCCTCACGTGGGCTTAAAAAAGGTGAATCTGTTGGTTATGGTGCGACATATACTGCTGAAGAAGATTGTGTTGTCGGTAGCTATGATTTTGGTTACGGTGATGGTTTTTTAAGGGTCTGCTCAAATAACTATACAACACCTCAAAATATAAAACTGCTTGGTCGTATCTCTATGGATAACAGCTCATTTTTAAGTGATGAAGATGAACTGCTTATTTTTAATGATGCCAGAGTTGTTGCAGAAGTGGCAGGGACTATTGGTTATGAAGTTCTGACCTCTTTAAAATCTGATATCAAACGAGAGTTGGTTTAGGTTTTACAATATAGGAGCTTTGAATAAAATAGCGTAAGTGTGTTAAAACTCTTCTGACAAATATCTTTGAATAGTGCTAAGGAAGTACTCTTCTCGTCTGCCAGTATTTGCTTTTCCAGTAAGGATTATTGAGGCTTGAGATCATAACACCATATTTCGTTGAGCTATGTATAAACCTTCCTTTTTCTAAAAGTATTCCAGAGTGTCTTGTATTCCAGCCAGTTTTAAAAAATACCAAATCACCCTCACGTGAGGTTGTTTTGTTTACCTGATAGCCTATTTTAGACTGAGAAGCAGTTGTCCTTGGAATTTTCAATCCAAAGGCATCTCTGTATATAATCTGCATTAGAGATGAACAGTCAACACCCTTTTTTGATGTTCCACCGTATTTGTAAGGAGTCCCATCCCATTTTGCGTACTCCTTGTTCAGTGCTCTGTTTATCCAGTTTCCACTCGGTTTGGTTTTTGTAGAAGTAACAGATTTTGTTGTTTTTTTAGCTTTAAAGGCAGGTTTGGAGACTTTTTTACTTGAACAGCCATTTAAGAGAAGCAAAACGGTGAATACAAGTAAAAGAGTTTTCATGACTTTATGAGTTAATCTTTATAATTGCGTTAGAGAAGATAACACCGTCAACACCTAAAAGTGCCAACTCCTCTATCTCTTCGTTCTCAGTAATATGTGCAAGAATTTTAGCATCAAAGAGATAGCTTTCTGCGATATTTTGCGCTGTTTTTGCCATCTCACGTGAGAGTAAAATATACTTGGCACCCAGAGAAGAGGCGTAGATAAGCTCTGTAATATCTTTAACATCTAGAGCAAACTCTACTACATTGGAGCTCAGGTACTCTATAATGTCGAGATTCTCCTCACTAAACTCCAAATAGATAATCGAAGATGGTGGAGTATTTAGAATTGAGTCAATATCTATTACGTGATAGAGTGATTCACTTGGTATAAAGCTATGTCCAAAGATTAACATCTAAAGGGCCTTTGTAGCACACTCAGATGAGCAGTAGTATTTTCCATTGCTTAATACACTATCTCCCAGTTCACTATAGATACCACAACTTGGGCACTCTATCATATCGTTTGCTTCTAACTTCTCTTTTTTTTCATCTTTTTTAGCACTGTTTGTATTTTTAATAGGTTTTTTCTTAAAAAATATAAAATAAACAGCAGCGATAACGCCGATAACCAGTAGTAATTTTAGTATCATAAATCTTCTCCAAGTAGTAAGTAGTGTCTATTATTAGTCTCTATAATCTTATGTTTCATAGTAGTGCTGACAATGCTGTCATTAACTTCATCATAAACTTTCTCACCTTTGTAAAAGAGAAGTTTAGAGTTCTCATCACGAAAGTTCTCACTCAGTTTTAGAAGCATTTTTGTATCTGTGACCGCACGTGAGGTTATCATCTCAAAAACCTTTGGTTCCATCTCTTCAACTCTTTTTTTTACAACAGTTACATTATCAAGCCCTAAGTCAGCCTTTATAAACTGTAAAAAACTTGCTCTTTTTGTGAGTGGTTCTACTAATGTAACTTGTGTCTGAGGAAGACCAAGTGCTAATATCATACCGGGGAAACCGGCACCAGTTCCAATATCCATCAGGCTCTCAATGTGAGGTAAAAAGCTCAGAGGAAAAACTGCATCATAGATGAACTCGTTGATAGTATTGTCATCTTTTGCACCAGTCATGTTATGGATTTTATTCCATTTATGAAGATGCTCTTTATATTTTTGAACATTATAAAAAAAGTTCTCTGGCAGTTTTATACTGTCTTTGGCAAGTGTAGCTTTTAAGTCCACTAAAATATCCTTTTAATATCTAACGGTATTTTAGCTAAATTTGCTGTTTTTAGGAAAAGGTATCTACTATAATCGTAGTAAATGCTCGAATAAACTCTTCTTCGATATTAGCTTTTCAACTAGTTCATCATACGTGGTATTGTTTTTTTCAAGATAGACAAGAAGATAATCTTCACTCGCTTGCAGATTATGCTCTTTTTCTATTTCGAGAAGTTTTTGATAGATTGGGGTGATACTTTTTACAGCTTTTTTGGGGATAGGTCGCTCAAAAGCAGTGTGTGAAACTATTTTATTTGTTACAGGATCTATTTTAGATTCAAAATCAGCTACAACCCAGTAGTAGCTGCCATCTTTTGCAAGGTTTTTAATGATAGTTTTAATATTTTCACCCTTGTTAATCTCTTCCCACATAATTTTAAATACTACTTTTGGCATATCAGGGTGTCTTACAATGCTGTGAGGTCTTCCGATAAGCTCAGCCTCACTATATCCAGAGATCTCTTCAAAGTAATCATCTGCATACTCTATGACACCAAGTGAATCAGTTCTTGATACTGTGTATCTGTTATCATCGAGTTTTATCTCATTATCAATTGCTCTTGGCATAGTCATACCTCTGTAGATTTGTATTATTATATTGTATGGAGGTGATTAGAAAGTGAGTTGTTATTTAGATTGTCTAATAATGAAAGTTTTTTTTAAGATAGAAAGGAGCTAAAGGATTAGAAGCTATTTATGAATATAAATATAAAATTTAACTCAGAGCTTCTACAAATCGTATTTATGAAAATATCTTTTTCATCGCTTTAAAAAAGATTTTGAACATTCCACTGTTACCAATAGTCTTATTGATAAACTCATCATAAGTGGTTCTGTTTTCTTCAAGGAAGTTACGAAGGAACATTTCACTTGCCTCTACACTATCCTCCTGTTCTATTTTTAATAGTGTTGCATATATGGGGCTCATGACATCTATAGCCTTTCGTGGAGCTGCTTTTCTAAAGGCAGTATGTGCACTCACTTCATTTGTTATTGGGTCTATTTTTGGTTCAAAGTCTGTGACAACCCAGTAGTAACTGCCATCTTTTGCTAAGTTTTTTACAACAGCAATAAAGTTTTTACCCTGTTTGATTCTGTCCCACATAAGTTTAAATGCTACTTTTGGCATATCTGGATGTCTTACGATATTGTGAGGCTGACCAAGGAGTTCTTCTTCACTATATCCACAGATCTCAACAAAATAATCATTGGCGTATGTGATAACTCCTTTTGCATCTGTTTTAGAGACAATATATCTTGTATCGCTTAGTTTTATTTCGTTATCAGTAGGTTTTGGCTGTTTCATAGGGGGTATACCTTAAATGTTAATATCTATTATTATATTGTTTTTATTAAAATTATGCAATAATTAAATAAATGATTTTAAAATAAGGTGGCTTTTTATGGACAAAGAGGGAACAATTGAAGCAATAGCTAATGCAAGAAAAGCTCATGAAAACCAGATGAAAAAGATAGAGGCTCTTTTAAAGGGAAAAGAGGTTGAGGATCCGACTGCAGTTTTAAAGACTGAGTGTGAATTTGGAAAATGGTTATATGATGAAAATAACCATCTCAAAGAGCTTTTGGGGGATCTTTTTTATAGTAATTTAGAGACACTTCATGGAAGATGGCATATTGAGTACACAAGGGTCTTTGAGATATTTTTTAAACCAAAAAAGAAGGGTTTATTCTCAAAAGCTTTTGGTGGGGGTAAAGTGGATGAAATGGATATGGACAAAGCAAAACTGTACTATTCAGAGCTGGAAGATACAACTAATGAACTTTTAAAGGTCATTAGTTCATCACAGAGACGAATAGAGGCTTTAAAAGAGGATAAATTTTATTAGACTATTTTAAAAGAGGTGTCCCATATCATCTTTTTTAGTGTCTATATAGTCTCTGTTATGTATATTGGTCTCCATAATAATAGGCACTCTCTCAACAATTTCAATATCGCTGATTGATTTTACTTTATCAGGATTATTTGTAAGAAGTTTAATCTTATGGATGTCAAAATGGTGAAGTACGTATGTAACCATCTCATAAGTTCTCTCATCTGCACGAAACCCGAGTTGATGATTTGCTTCTATAGTATTGAGACCCTTGTCTTGAAGTGAATATGCATTGATCTTGTTTAAAAGACCGATATTACGACCCTCTTGTCTAAGGTAAATCACCATACCGCCACTTTTGTTTGCCAGTTCAAGTGCAAACTCCAGCTGATCACGACAGTCACACTTGAGACTACCGATAGCATCACCGGTTAAACACTCTGAGTGCACTCTAACAACAGGAACATCATCTAGCTCTTTAGCATAGATAACAAGGTGTTCTTTTTCACCTTCTTTAAAGGCTTTTACTCTGAAATCACCAAATCTTGATGGTAAATTCGCTACTTCGGAAATCTGTATATTCATTATTAATCTTTAAAAGGGTAAAATATTTTTTTAAAAAAGTGATTATATCAAATTATTATAAAAAAAAAGGTTTAAGTATGTTTCAAAGATTTCGCAGAACACGTTTAAATACACATCTTCGCTCATTAGTACGTGAGACAAATGTACGTGTAGATGATTTTATCTATCCTCTGTTTATTCGTCCGGGTAAAGGAATTAAAACAGAAGTAGCATCTATGCCAGGTGTTTATCAGATGAGTATAGATGAGATTTTAAAAGAGATCCAAGAGTTAAAGAAACTTGGAATATACTCGATAATTCTTTTTGGAATTCCTGATGTAAAAGACTCAATCGGTTCAGATTCGCTATGTGATCATGGAATTATTGCTTCTTCAATCCGCACTATCAAAGAGGCACATCCAGATATGTTTGTAGTGACTGATTTGTGTTTCTGTGAGTATACTGACCATGGACATTGTGGAATTATAGATGAGAAAAATGAGACTGTAAATAATGACGCAACTCTTGAAATCTCAGGTCAGCAAGCAGTGATCCATGCAAAAGCCGGAGCAGATATGATTGCACCATCGGGTATGATGGATGGAATTATTGAAGTTTTAAGAACTTCACTTGACGAGGCTGGATTTGAAAACCTGCCGATTATGTCATATTCGACTAAATTTGCTTCAGGATACTATGGACCATTCCGTGATGTCGCAGAGTCAACTCCTAGTTTTGGAGACCGCTCTTCTTACCAGATGGACCCTGCAAACAGACGTGAGGCTATAAGTGAGTCTATCGCCGATGAGGCACAAGGTGCTGATATACTTATGGTAAAACCGGCTCTTGCATATCTTGATATAGTGCGTGAGATAAAAGATAACACCTCCCTTCCGATGGCTGTTTATAATGTAAGTGGCGAATATGCGATGCTTAAAATGGCCGGAATGAATGACTTAATTGATTACGATAGAGTTGTTATGGAGACTATGGTTGCGTTTAAACGTGCAGGTGCGGATATAATTATCTCATATCATGCCAAAGAAGTAGCTAAACTTTTGAAAAAATAGTATAATAATAACTTATAGAAAATAGAGGATATGATGAGACATTTTTTAACACTAAAAGATTTTACAAAAGAAGAAATTTTAGAGATCATTGAGATAGGTTTAGAGATAAAAAAAGATTTAAAAGTAGGTATCTATAAAGATGAATTAAAAAAACAGACTTTAGCGATGATATTTGAGAAAAGCTCTACTAGAACACGTGTCAGTTTTGAGACAGGAATGTTTCAGCTGGGCGGTCATGCACTTTTTCTTTCAAATCGTGATATTCACCTAGGTCGTGGTGAACCTATAAAAGATACCTCACGTGTGATTTCAAGTATGTGTGATATGGTAATGATAAGAACTTTTGAGCACTCTATGATAGAGGAGTTTGCAAAGTACTCTAAAGTACCGGTTATAAATGGTCTAACTGATTCATATCATCCCGTACAGCTCTTAGCTGATTATATGACTATGGTTGAGTATGGCGTAAATGAAAATGCAGTCGTAGCTTATATAGGTGATGGAAACAACATGACACATTCGTGGATGATGCTTGCAGCTAAGCTTGGATTTGAACTTAGAATTGCGACACCTAAAGGCTATGAAGTTGATAGTGATATTTTATCTGATGCTATGAAAATAGCACGTGATAGCGGAGCAGTTATAACTGTTATGAATGACCCTAAAGAGGCGATTCATGGTGCCACTATTGTAACTACTGATACTTGGGCTTCAATGGGTCAAGAAGATGAAAAAGAGCAGAGAATCAAAGATTTTGACGGCTTTATAGTAGATGATTTGATGATGTGTTTAGCTA
>JBDLHW010000120.1:0-6233 GCA_039715155.1 Campylobacterota bacterium
TAATGGGTGAAGCTGGATAGCTTTACCATCGATTAGTTTAGGGTGAAACGCTTGAATTGAGAGCTTGTGAAGTGTTGGTGCACGGTTAAGCATTACAGGATAACCATCAACGATCTCAGCTAGACACTCCCAAACTTCGTTTGTTTTGTCTTCAATCATCTTCTTAGCAGCTTTAACTGTAGTTGCATAACCTTTATCTTCAAGCTTAGCAATCAAGTGTGGCTTAAACAGCTCAAGAGCCATTTTTTTAGGCAGCCCACACTCATCCATTTGTAAAGATGGTCCAACAACAATTACAGAACGTCCAGAGAAGTCAACACGCTTACCAAGCAGGTTTTGACGGAAACGTCCCTGCTTACCTTTAATAATCTCACTTAAAGATTTAAGTGGACGCTTGTTAGCACCTTTAACCGCGTTTGCACGACGACCATTATCAAATAGTGCATCAACAGACTCTTGTAGCATTCTCTTTTCATTACGTACAATAATCTCAGGAGCTTCTAGTTCAACTAAACGCTTCAGACGTTGATTACGGTTAATAACTCTTCTATATAAATCATTTACATCAGAAACAGCAAATTTACCGCCATCTAGAGATACAAGAGGACGTAAATCCGGTGGAAGAACTGGTAGTACAGTTAACATCATCCATGCAGGGTTATTTCCACTATTTAAAAATGACTCAATTACTTTAAGGCGCTTGTTAATAGTTTTTTTCTTAGCTTCAGATTTTGTCTCACCGATAGCCTCTTTTAGCATTGTAAAAAGATCAACTAAATCGATAGAGTCAAGTAGGTCACGAATAACTTCACCACCCATACGAGCTTTAAAGCCTAACTCACCAAATCTTTGAATTAAAGTACGGTACTGCTCTTCATTCAGAACATCATACTGAAGTACTGGTGTTTTTGCTTCCGCATCATAGTAAGCTTCTCCACCAGATTCAACGATATATGCTTCATAGTAGAGTACACGCTCAAGATCTTTCATCTTGATACCTAATAGAGTACCAATACGTGAAGGTAATGAACTTACATACCAGATGTGTGCAACAGGAGTTACAAGTTCAATGTGACCCATACGGTTACGACGAACTTTAGTTGAAGTTACTTCAACTCCACACTTCTCACATACTACACCCTTGTAACGCATCTTTTTGTATTTACCACAAAGACACTCATAGTCACGAACTGGACCGAAAATCTTTGCACAAAATAGACCATCACGTTCAGGCTTAAGTGTACGGTAGTTAATAGTTTCAGGCTTTTTTACTTCACCATGACTCCAAGACATAACCTTTTCAGGTGATGCAAGGCGAAACTGTAGCTGTTTAATATCTTTTGGTCTGTTATCTTCAGTTACTTCAACTGGTACTAATTTACTCATCTTCTTCTACCTCGTCCATAATCTCTACGTCAAGTGCTAGTGACTGTAGCTCTTTTGTTAATACAAACAGTGTTTCAGGAATACCTGAAGCTGGTACTAATTCACCTTTTGTAAGTGCTTTATAGGCACGAACACGACCATCAACATCATCAGATTTGATAGTTAACATCTCTTTAAGAACTGCAGAAGCACCATAAGCTTCAAGAGCCCATACTTCCATCTCTCCAAATCTCTGACCACCAAATAGTGCTTTACCACCGACCGGCTGCTGAGTAACAAGAGAGTAAGGTCCAGTTGAACGAGCATGAATTTTCTCATCAACCAAGTGGTGTAGTTTAAGGACATACATATACCCAACATTTACACGCTCTTTAATCTTCTCACCAGTTAAACCGTTATAAAGAACAGTTTTACCATCAGAATCCATCTTAGCAAGTTCATAAAGTTTTTCAAACTCTACTGCGTTTACACCTTCAAAGATTGGAGTAGCAAATCTAACTCCCCCTTTTGCCCAGTCTCTCGCATGTTTAATAAACTCTTTATCACTCATATCACCAATAACCTTAGCTGCATTCATCATACCAGCAACATCAGCAATAGAGATCATCTTAGCTCTCATATTATCTATAAAATCTTTCTGTTTAGTATCAAACTGCTCTTGAATCTGATTACCTAGTTCACGTCCAGCAAAACCAAGGTGCATCTCTAAAATCTGACCAATATTCATACGTGAAGGTACACCCAGTGGATTAAGACATACATCAACAGAACGTCCATCTTCCATATATGGCATATCTACTTCAGGAACTATAGTAGAAACGATACCTTTATTTCCGTGACGACCCGCCATTTTATCACCAACTTTGAGTTGACGTTTTGTAGCAATGTAAACTTTAACGTACTTAACAACACCATTTGGAAGGATGTCATCTTTTTCTAAAATAGTAAGTTTCTCTTCGTGCTCATCACGGAAAACTCTTTTCTCTTTTTGGAAATAGTTCTTCGTCTTGTTGTACTCATCTTGAATCTCTTCGCTAAATGATTTAACGATAGCATTCATTGCAAAACGGTTCACTTCAACTAAATCTTCACCATTAAGAGTGTCACCAGCTTTATACTCAGTCTCACCAACTTTAATATCAGCTAAGAGAGGCTCACGTGTAAGAAGTTTAGTAACTCTTAACATCTCCTCTTTATCGATCATGATAAGTCTGTCATAGTGCTCACGCTCTAGATAATCACGCTCTTCTTTTTCAAGTTCAAGTGCACGTGCGTCCTTATCGTAACCTTTTTTAGTAAAGATTTTGATATCAACAACAACACCTTCCATTGATGGAGGACAATAGAGTGATTTGTTTACAACGTGACCAGCTTTTTCACCAAAGATTGCACGTAAAAGACGCTCTTCTGGAGTTGGTTTCACTTCACCTTTTGGAGAAACTTTACCAACGATAATCATACCACCAGAAACTTGAGTACCGATTTTAATAATTCCAGACTCATCAAGATGAGCTAACTCATCATCTCTTACATTTGGAATATCACGAGTAATCTCTTCAACACCATGCTTAAGCTCACGTGCTTCAACTTCTTTCTCATAAATATGAACTGAAGTAAATGCATCTTTACGAATCATACGTTCAGAGATAACAATCGCATCCTCAAAGTTATAACCGTTCCATGGCATAAAGGCAACCATAGCATTAACACCAAGTGCCAACTCACCTTGATCCATATTTGGACCATCAGCAATGATTTGACCCTTAACTACTTTATCACCAACATTAACGATTGGTTTTTGAGTAAATGAAGTGTTTTGATTCGTTCTAAGGTTTTTCTGAAGTGGATAGTAATCGATATAGATTTCACCATCTTCTTCACCCATAACATATACATGTTTACCGTCAACTTTCTCGATTGTACCAGGACGTTTAGCTTTTACACACTCCCATGAATCACGAGCAACAAGTTTCTCAACACCCGTTCCAACCATTGGAGAGTTAACTTTAAGTAGTGGTACTGCCTGACGCTGCATGTTAGAACCCATAAGTGCACGGTTGGCATCATCATGTTCTAAGAATGGAATAAGTGAAGCCGCAACACCAACAACCATACTTGAAGAGAGGTCAGCGTACTCACAATCTTCAGCTTTACGAAGAAGGATCTCTCCATCTTGTCTAACTGAAATCAAATCTTCAATAAACTGATTATTTTCATCAAGCTTATTAGAAGCTGCAGCAATCATAACACCCTCTTCTTGAGTGGCAGTCAGATAAACTACTTCAGAAGTTATTTTACCATCTTTCATAACTTTGTATGGAGCTTCAATAAAACCGTGCTCATTTACTTTTGAGTAAGTAGCAAGAGTATTTATAAGACCAATATTCTGACCCTCTGGAGTCTCAATTGGACAGATACGACCGTAGTGAGTCGGGTGAACATCACGCACCTCAAAACCGGCTCTCTCTTTAACAAGACCACCCTCACCTAGAGCCGATAAACGACGCTTGTGAGTCACTTCAGAGAGTGGATTCGTTTGATCCATAAACTGAGAAAGTTGTCCACCAGAGAAGAACTCCATGATAGTTGAAGTAATCATTTTTGAGTTGATTAGATCGTGAGGCATCAGTTCTGCCATTGGTCCACTTATCGTAGAGAGTTTATCACGAATTGCTTTTTGCATCTTGATAAGACCATTGTGTAACTCGTTACCTAAAAGTTCACCGATTGAACGAATACGACGGTTACCAAGGTGATCTCTATCATCAATATGACCCTGACCATTTTTAACTTTAATTACATATTTAACTGACTCGATAATATCTTGGTGAGTTAAAACTGTAATATACTCAGGAATATTCATATCAAGTTTATGATTCATCTTCATACGACCAACTCTAGTTAGGTCATATCTCTCCGGATCAAAGAAAAGTTGGTTTACAAATATTTTTGCAGCCTCTTTAGTCACCGGCTCACCTGGTCTCATTACTTTATAGATACGAATAGCAGAGAGATCATTCTCATCTTCAATCTCTTCAGTCTGCTTCAGTAGTTTAAGTGAATCAGCATCAGCATTAAACGCATTGATAATTGAGCTATCAACACCCTCAGCTAAATCATTGGCAATCTTAAACTCAGTTACACCGATTTCTGCCATTTTCTTTAGTTTAGTCTCATCAATATGAGTCATAGTATCAAAAAGAATTTCACCAGTCTCCGGGTCGATTATTGGCTCAGCTAAGTAACGCTCTAGAAGAACTTCTAGAGGATACTCAACTTCTTTAAGACCATCATCTATAAATTTCTGCGCTTTTTTAGCAGAAAGTCTTTTAGCTGTAGCAACTAATAATTTACCATTTATATCAACTAAATCATAACTAAGTCTAGCTGCATAATCACTTGGATTAAAGTCCATTGAGAACTTATTATCCTTAAGAGTGATTGTCTGAATTGGGTAGAACAGTTTTAGGATATCTTGTTTAGAGTAACCAAGTGCACGGAACATAATAGTTACAGGAACTTTACGACGCTTGTTAATTCTCATGTAAAGAATGTCTTTTGGGTCATACTCAAAGTATAACCATGAACCACGATCCGGGATAATCTGACCAGTATAGATCAGTTTATTACCAGCAGTAGTTGACTCTTCTTCTTTAAAAATAACACCAGGTGATCTGTGAAGCTGATTTACAACAACTCTCTCAACACCATTAATGATGAAAGAAGTTCTATCTGTCATAAGTGGAATATCACGAACAAATATACTCTGCTCTTTTATATCTTTTACACCAAGTTTTTCCTTAGTGTTTTCATCTCTGTCCCAGAGTACAAGACGAGTTTTCATTCTTAGTGAAACTGCGTATGTAAGACCTCTCTCCATACACTCTCTAACCGTATACTTAGGGTTAGCAACTTCACTACCGATGTACTCAACAGTAAGTCTATTTTGAGCATCGTGAATAGGGAATACAGATTGGAATACCTCTTCAATACCACTAGCAGTTCTATCTTTTGCTTCAAGCATTAAGAATTTATCATAAGAGCTCTGTTGCAGTTGTAGTAAATTTGGTACTTCAATTTCTTGAGGAGTTTTAGAGAAGTCTACACGAAGACGATTTCCGGAATATAAAGTGTTTAACATAGGCTAACCTCGATGAGTTGTTAATTAGGGGCTTAATTTCAATATTAAGCGTATCGTATCTAGACGTCTCTAGATAGATCTTACGAGCTCTTCAAATGGGCTCGATTTTACAGTGCTTATAAACGACATAAGGGCACTTGTGCCAAAAGATTAAATTCTCTTCGCACAAGCGCCCAAAAACTGAGGGCTGAAGCCCTCATAAAAAGTGTTAAATTATTATTTAACTTCTACTACTGCACCAGCTTCTTCTAAAGCAGCTTTTGCTTCTTCAGCAGCTTCTTTATCTACACCCTCTTTGATTGTAGATGGTAAAGCTTCACAAGCTTCTTTAGCTTCTTTTAGTCCTAAACCAGTAAGACCACGAACAGCTTTAATAACACCAATTTTCTTAGCACCAACATCAGTTAATACTACATCAAATTCAGTTTGCTCAGCACCAGCGTCACCACCAGCAGCAGCTCCACCAGCTACAGCAACAGGTTGTGCAGATACACCAAATTTCTCTTCAAATTCTTTTACTAATTCAGAAAGTTCTAAAACTGAAAGTCCTGAGATAAATTCTAATACGTCTTCTTTAGTTACAGCCATGTGTAATCCTTTTATTTTAATTATTTAATTTAAGTAAAACTGCTTATGCAGCTTCTTCTTCTTTTTTCTCTTTAAGAGCGTTAATTCCAAACCCAAGGTTTGTGAGTGGAGCCATCCA
>JBDLHW010000121.1:0-6205 GCA_039715155.1 Campylobacterota bacterium
AAAAAAGGAACTTAAACTTCCTGTCTCTATTGGAGCTGCAAAGACGAGATATATCGCAAAACTAGCCACCACCTACGCTAAACCTTTTGGATGTAAAACCATAGAGCCTCACGAGTTTGACAAGTTTGTAAATCCAATAAAAGTCGAGGATTTTGCAGGAATTGGCAGAAGTATGAAAGCAAATCTAAACGCAGCTAAAATTTACACTCTAGGAGATATAAGAGAGAGACGTGGAACAGTTGAGTCTTGGGGTCCTTATGCTAAAGAGCTCTATAAACGTGTATCAGGATTAACGGATGCCCCAATAGTAACTACTCATAAAAGAAAATCTATAGGTATCTCACGTACAATTGAGCCTCTCTTTGATAGAGTTGAACTTAAACGCAGGGTACATATTTTAGCACGGCATCTCAGCTTTGCCATTTTAAAACTTGAGGTTATCCCAACAGTTTTTCATCTTAGCATCTCTTATGAGATGAATCAGAAATCTCATAAAAACATCTCACTGGCTGAAATATTTACAGAGAAAAAATTTGATTCTCTATGTATGGAGCTCTTTAATGCAGCAGATACTCAAAAACGACTTCAAGTTATACGACTCAGTATTAACTGTTCAAGCTTTACACGCGACTCTAAAAAGGAGTTATCCCTTATCGGTTTTGATGAGGAGCAGAAGATGCATACATTGACAAAGTCAGTACAGACTTTGAGACAGAGATATGGGATAGATACTCTGAAATTTGCTAGTGAAATGTAATCTATTTATGCTAGAATATGGCTAATGACAAATAGCAAATTATTAGAGCAGTTTCGCTCATTTTACTTCAGAAACTATCCTGATGACATGGAACAACTCATAGAGTATTTTTCAGTATTTGGTGGACTTGGTTGGGATATTGACACTTCAAAATCTATTGTGGAACTTATTGAAACTCTTATCTTAGAAAACTTTTCAACTCTCAATGAAAAAATGCAAGAGCTTACTCTCAATGAACAAAACAACAAAAGACTTCTTCGAGCACTTACGGTAAGTGACAGACGAATTTTTTCCGCATTTAGAAGGGCTGGTCTAAACAATAACAATGGTGGTTCAGCACTTAATTTTCTTCAAGAAAAAGGTCTCATAACAATAGAGTACTCACGTGAAGAACCCGCAAGAAGTCTCAATCCAAACGGAAAACTAAAACGTGAGGTTGCAAGACACAGAATATCCCACAAAGTACTCTTTACCAAGCCATTTGTAAGATTCTGGTTCTACTTCATAGCACCTCACACAAAAGATATACTGGAAAAAAATTACGAAAACCTGTTTGCTGACTTTGCTCTTAGACAGAACAGTTACACAAGTCTAGTATTTGAAGAACTCTCAGAGATACTTCTGAACTACCATATAAGAGACTCACAGATTTTAAGTTCTGGAAGCTACTGGGACGCAAACATTGAAATAGACATACTTACAATTACAGATGATGAAAAAACCTACATTGCTGAGTGTAAATGGACAAATCATAAGATCACTAAAAAAGAGTTGCACAAGCTGGAGCAGAAATGTGAAAAGTTAGATATTGAACCTACACAAATAGCACTCTTTTGTAAAAGCGGTTTTTCAAAAGAACTGCTTACACTCGCCGGAAAAAACCTGGCTCTTTACAGTTCAGAAGATTTTGAAGCACTCCTGAAAAGTAGCTCAAAAGAGGAACTAATAGAGGACTTTATACTTTAAGAGACAACCCTTAGAGCAGTATATGCTTCTTGAAGAAGTTGGAACTTATGCGTATAGTGTTCAAGCATATTCGGGTTTTCATGAAAAACTTTATCTGGATGATAGACTTTAGTAAGTTTTTTATAGCTCTTTTTCAGAGCATCCTGAGAAGCTCCGACTGGACACTCTAAAACTGTATAGAACTGCATCTTAGCATCTTGTTCACTTGCTTTACACAGATCGCCAAAACTAAACGAAGCAAAATCACTATAGAGTCTGGACATAAAGTGGTTATCGTAAGTATATTGGATTTGGTAGTGTAAAATATGACGTTTATTCAGAGCTCTCTCAAGTCTGGCTTTAGCTTTATAATCAGAAACATCTACAACTAAAGATATATCGGTTCCTCTCTCTATATATACATCTAATTGTGAACGCAGATAAGAGATTACCCAAGAGTTTGGAGAATTCAGAGTGATTAAAACTGTATTTTTATCGTAAGCGTAAAGATTAACTTTTACACTCTCAGGCTCTTCAAGTCTGTTTAGTTCTATTTTTATAGGTTGGGTTCCATACTTTAGCATTGAACGTAGGAAAAATTCATGTGAAAACTCATGTGAAGCTGCATGGTGCTTAGAGAGTTCACGTAAAAATTCCTCCCTGACCTTTTTTAAGGTTTCATTTCTAAATACAAGCACAGCCTTGGGTAAAAAAAGCATACCGCGAGAGTGATGATTTAAAAATTCTTTCATCCAACTCGTATTTAAAGTATCAAAACCAGTTGTGATAAGAATAAGATTACTGCGTAATACAATTTCCATCGATCCTACCTTAGTTGGGACATTTAATAAAATTAAAGCATCTTTAGTTCCAATTATAACCAAATGGCTTTATTGTAGTCCTTAAGATTCTTTTTGTATAATTGCATTAATAATTAACTACTATTCTATTAAGGATTAGATTTGCTAGAAAATATGAATGAAAAGTGTGCAGTTGTAGGAATTTTTGGTCACGAGGAAGCTTCTAAACTGGCTTATTTCTCTCTACATGCACTTCAACACAGAGGGCAGGAAGCTGCTGGTATCAGCTCATCTGATGGAGAAAAACTTCATACTATAAAAGACCGTGGTCTCGTTATGCGTGTATTTGATGAGGCAAAACTAAAGACTCTTAGTGGATCTAGTGCTATCGGTCATACTCGCTACTCTACTGCCGGTGATGACTCTATTTTAGATGCACAACCGGTATTTGCCAGATATGACTTGGGTGAGATGTCTATAGTTCATAATGGAAACCTTACAAATGCTGAAGAGGTTAGGGCCGGTCTTATTAAAAAAGGTGCGATTTTTCAGACATTTATGGATACTGAAAACCTTATTCACCTCATTGCAACAAGTGAAGAGACTCAACTTACTCCAAGAATTTTGGATGCTGTTAAAAAAATAGAGGGTGCATTTTCACTAGTATTCTTAAGCAGAACAAAAATGTTTGCTATGCGTGATCGTCACGGTTTCCGTCCTTTAAGTCTTGGGCGTCTTCCAAATGGCGGATATATTGTTGCAAGTGAGACTTGTGCCTTTGATCTTGTTGGAGCAGAGTTTGTACGTGATGTTGAACCTGGTGAACTTCTAATCTTTAAAGAGGGACGTGAGCCAAAATCTATAAAAGTTTTTGAACCAACTCCAAAACACTGTATATTTGAGTATGTATATTTTGCTCGTCCAGATTCTCACGTATTTGGTCAATCAGTTTATCAGACTAGAAAAGATATGGGTAGAGAGTTAGCAAATATACAACCTGTTGAAGCTGATGTTGTTATCCCTGTTCCAGATGGTGGTGTTCCTTCTGCTATCGGTTACTCTCAAGAGAGTGGTATTCCTTATGAGATGGGAATTATGAGAAATCACTATATCGGAAGAACTTTTATTGAACCGACTCAAGAGATGCGTGATCTGAAAGTTAAAATGAAACTCTCTCCTATGACAGACATCATTAAAGGTAAACGTGTTATCGTTATAGATGACTCTATTGTACGTGGGACAACTTCTAGAAGAATTATTCGAATGTTAAAAGAGGCAGGAGCAAGTGAAGTTCATATGCGTGTATCTTCTCCTCCGACAACAGATCCATGTTTTTACGGGGTAGATACTCCAAGCAAAGAGAACCTTATCGCTGCAAACATGACAACTGAGCAGATTTGTGAATATATAGAGGCTGACTCTCTTGCTTACTTGGATGAGGCAGCACTCTTAAGAAGTGTTAACAGTACTGAGGACAACTACTGTACTGCTTGTTTTACAGGTAAATATATCGTTTAATATGACACAAATATATACATATGGCAACTACTTAAAAGATAAGTTTGGTCGTAAAGTCTACAAAGTAGGCATAAATATATCTGGTTTTACATGTCCAAATATAGATGGAACAGTTGCTAAAGGCGGCTGTACTTTTTGTGAAAACGACTCTTTTAGTGCCAGTACGGATGAAGTACAAGAGCTCAAAGGTTTCCATTTAAATCTAGATTCACAAGAGAACCCGTTTTTAGAAAAACAGCTCAAACAGTTAGAACTCCAGTTTGATTCAATTTCAAAACGTCAGGCAAAAGAGTATGGTGCAGAGAAATTTTTAGTCTATTTTCAATCTTTTACAAATACTTATGCTCCTTTTGAGACGCTAAAATCTCTCTATGAAAAAGCTTTATCATTTGATAATGTTGTAGGTCTTAGTATTGGAACCCGTTCTGACAGTATTACTGATGAGACACTGGAATATTTAGCAGAGTTAAACAAAACAAAAGAGATTTGGATAGAGTTTGGAATTCAGTCTGTTTATGATGAAACTCTCGATAAGATCAACCGCGGCCATGATAGTGACAATGTTAAAGAGTGGATACTAAAATCAAAAAAAGCTGGTTTACATGTATGCGGACACCTCATCTTTGGTCTTCCGGATGAAACTCAAAAGATGATGCTAGAGACTTCTGCACAAGCATATGAGTGGGGCATAGACTCTGTAAAGTATCACCCCTTATATGTTGTAAAAAGAACTGCACTTGCAAATGAATTTCTACGTGGAGAGTTTACTCCCATAAGCGAAGAAGAGTATTTAGAAGTTTTAGTGAAATCGATTGAGATGAAACCAGAAAATGTTTCGGTTCAAAGGGTGACAGCGGGAATTGATGATGATTCTCTACTCTCCCCTGCTTGGTGTAAAAATAAAAACACTCAGATAAAAAATATAAATAGAGCGCTAAAAAAGATAGGTCTTAAGTACTAATTCTAAGTTTGGAACAAACTTTAGCTTCTAGGAATACTAACCAATGGCATTCTCCACGATGAGTGGCCACAGCGGCCCAAGCGAAGTAAAAGGGGCTTGTTCCTTTTACGGACTAACAACAATTAGTGCCCCGTTACTTTTGCAAAATGTGACATACTTCTAAAATGTGGCGGAAACTTAAAATAGACTCTAAATGATTTTGCAGTACCCGGTTTTAGGTTTTTTGCTACAACAAACTCTTTTGTGAGAGATTGAATTTTATTTGCTCTTGAAGAACCACCGGAAAAAATATTTTCAAAAAATCCGGTAATACCGCTCGCTTTATAAAAGTTGCCACCTTTTACATTCCCCGTAGCGTGACCTTTATTTACAAGTTTAATCTCAAAAGTAACCTTACCAATTTTATGGTTACCTTCATTTTTAACAATCCCTGTATATACGATCTGCTCTGTACTTAGCAGTCTCTTATTTTCCATTTTATAAAGCTTAACTATCTTGGTATACTTATCTACAACAACAATAGAGAAACCTCCTATGAGTGCCGTTATAAGAGTAACAGAAATAAGCATCGGTACTACAAGTTTTTTTTCTTGCCTAAATGCTGAAAACACACCACCCAAAAAAATTAAAAAAATTACACCCAGCACTGTAAAGTGCCAGTAGTTAAATAGTGTCATTTACAGCTCGCTTTTATTGATATATTATAATCTTTTTTGTAAGTAAAGGGTTCAATAATTATTTTAAACTCTTGCGTTTCACCCTTTAAAATATTCTCTTGTAGAATCGACCTTTTCTTCAGTGGCTTTAGTAAATAAACATAATTTTTTACAATGTTTTTACTAGACCTATATGCGGTTGCACTGATCTTACAACTACTAAAATCAAACTTTGACTGATTTGTTATAGTGCCATTCACAACAACTGCCGGAGTAAAAGAGAGTCTTTTTTGAGAGAGTAGTTCACATGAGTTTTTATATAGGTACTCATGCATTTTTATATATCCGAGAGTAGGACCTACTGTTAAAATAGTAAAAGAGAAAAGAATCAAAAACATTGATAAAACAATTTTTTTTCTCAAAACAATTGCTAAAATAATAAAGAGTAAAAAGAGAGCGAAGATACTACCAAAAAGAATATAATCATACACGACTAACTCATTGATAAACCTAGTGATCTTCTCTTCTATTGCCATTTTAGCCTCTTAGTTTTCTCTAGAGTTTTTCT
>JBDLHW010000122.1:0-6165 GCA_039715155.1 Campylobacterota bacterium
TGGTCGGATAATAGCTTTTAGTTCACTTTTTTTTTTGTTCTAGTACAATCGACAAAAAAGTATATCATCTTATGGACATAAATTAAGGAATCAACCAATCAGCGGGTCAACAGTCCACCAATCAGAGATGTGCTTTGTTAAATGTTGACATTTTATATTATACTATTCATTTTAGTAGGCTCTTTAAATGCCAACAATATTCTAACAGACTATAGAATAAATGGGATATACAATGTTCAAAAACATATGGATAACGAACTAACAAAAATAGAGTACTGGAATCTGCAATTAAAAGACCTTGATACTAGATTTGGCTACATTGAATCATACTCTAACATACTAACCTGTGATAAATCAAGCTCAACACTCACACTCTATACAAAAGATAACAACGCATCATACAGACTGCAAAAACAGTATAACGCTTACACCGGTAAAGTAGATGGTGACAAAGTGAAAGAGGGAGATCTCAAAACTCCAGTAGGTATTTATGATATTACTAAAAAAATATCGAAGCTTGACTCATTTTATGGTCCCCTGGCATTTGTTACTTCCTATCCAAACACATATGACAAATACAGAGGTAAAAATGGATCTGGCATATGGATACACGGGCTTCCAACAGAACAAGAGAGAGATGAGTATACTAGAGGTTGTATAGCCATAGACAACCCAAGTATAGAGTGCTTGGACAAAAACATTGAAATTGATAAAACACTGCTAATAATAAATAAAGAAGAGTCTAAAGAAGAGACAAACAAAGAGGTACTTTCATCGATACTCTCTGAGCTTTATAGCTGGAGATATTCATGGATATATAACGATATCACAAACTATTTAGACTACTACTCTCCTGAATTTGTTAGGTTTGATGGAATGAGCTATAAGAGATTTCTAAAATATAAAGAGAGAATATTTAAAAAAGAGGAAAAAAAAGAGATTATTTTTAATAATGTAAATGTACTTCCATATCCAAATAGCTCCAATATATATAAAATCACATTTAAAGAGCAATACAGATCAAAAAGTTTTGAATTTGTTGGGGATAAAGTGTTAATTGTAAAATTTGACAATAATAAAATAAAAATTTTAACAGAACGCTGAGCCTATTTTTCACTATTTTAATCTGAAAACAGTTATTTAGCCCATTATAAAACAGGGGCTACATAACAAAAAAACAAAATGTCCTCATAAGAATTATTAATTTATATGAAAGAGAATCATATAAAAACTACTCTAAATGGCTAAAAATCGTACTATTTTGTTAAATTTTAGTGATATAAAAAAATCTTTAAGCTTTATTGAGATAGAATCAGGGAGTAATGTGTTTGAATACTCCCATTTATTGGGTAGTTTGAAAAACTTGAGATCATTATTACAGTCTATTAAATCCTAATCGGGTTATGTAAACTGAACTCTCTTGTATTTTTAAATGAAAAGAATCATCATTAAAAAGTCTAATTTTAATTATAAAAGCTTTAGGTTTTTTTCTAAATGACGATTTTAAGGTATTGAAAAGTAAATAGATTCTTATTAGAATAAGTCTTTGATTGCGTGGTCGAAATTCGTTTTCGCATTATGGAATTAAAATTGCTTATGAGATATTTATTAAGAATTTCACAACAACTGTAAACTCCTTGTAGTTTATTTTAAATAGGATTTTAGCTAATGAGTACGACACAACAAAACTCTTTTTCTAGCGTGATTTCAATTAATCCGTACAAAGAGACTTATTTCAGTGGGGTTTCTAGTTTCCTAAGTGAGACGCCAAAACCGGAATTTATGAAAGAGCAGTACGCTATTTCGTATCTAAACACAAACGGCTTTATAAATTCTCAAATCGCTATCAGTAAAAACATTCCAGAAGAAGATTTATATGATGCCATAAACAATAAAGTTTATGATGATTTAGGATTAGATCAAGCTGTTGAGTATCAAGTCCAGTACATTGAATCTTTCAATAATCTGGATGAGGAAAACAGATACTTTCATGCATTTGTTGTAGATCCATTAACGATAACTGAAACATATCAAAATGTAGTTGAAAAGATAAAGTATATTGATATCATCATCCCTACTCCGCTGCTTATTAAATCTTTATATACAAAAGAGATAATTGAGAGTTCTGATGTTCACTGTTTCATCTACTTTCAAGAGAATGATGCATTTCTGACTATATATGGCGACAAAGAATTCATCTATACTAAATCACTTAAATACTCATTTATAGAGATGCACGAAAGATTTTGTGAATTGTATGGTGAGAGAATAAACTATGATGAATTTATCAACTTTTTCTCAAATGAGAACTTAAGAGAAACAGATAGTGAATACAAAGACTACTTTATTAAATTATATAAAGAGTTATTCTCAAACATTAATGATATATTGACCTATGCAAAAAGAGCATTCGATATAGAAAAATTTGAACAGGTCTATATAGGTTCTCAAATTGCTTCAGTAACAAAACTGGATGAGATGCTTGAAGTTGAACTTAATATCAAAGCATCTGACTTCGATTTTGATTATGGTTTTGAAAGTAATGACCAATACATAGACCAACTGCACTCTCTGATGC
The DNA here is from genome assembly GCA_039715155.1 of Campylobacterota bacterium. Classification (GTDB taxonomy): domain Bacteria; phylum Campylobacterota; class Campylobacteria; order Campylobacterales; family Sulfurimonadaceae; genus Sulfurimonas. Next base: position 2,579 of record JBDLHW010000122.1, read on the forward strand.
ATATCTATACAACGATACCAAAATCAGAAAGATATGAGTGTAATTTTACGGTTTATAAACGTCCTCCAAGGTTTATACAAAGAGAGAGCGGTAAGCTTTTAATTTTACTTGCAGCCTCGTTTACTCTGGCATTCGCTTATCCAATCACCTATTGGATTCTTACATATGCACAAGAGCTACAGCGTGATTTACTACAAAAAACATATGATGACCTGCATATTACCAGAACTACCAGAGAGGCTACGATCAAAAATAGAGAAGCTGATAAAGTCAAGGCCTTGGCTCTACTTGCCAAAGAGAAGCAGGACTACATAGAGAAGAAAAACACTCTAATAAAGATTCATGATGTAAAAGTGAATTACCCTATGAAAGCTAAACATATTGCTATTTTAACAAAAGACTTGAACAAGTTTGGTGTTCGCCTTGAAGCACTCTCTTACGCGGAGACGGATACATTGAAAGAGTTTAAATTTAGTCTGGTGTCCACGAAAGACAAAAAGACCACTCAACTGGTTGAGCACTTAACTAAAGTCCATGATGGTGAATTTAAATTCTCACTAGAAGAGATAGCTTATGATAAGGAAACTAAAAAATACTTTAGTGAGTTAAAGGTGGAAATATTATGAAAATAAATATTGAAGATTATTTACACAGAATAGACTCTCTTTTTAAAGAGAAAACTCAAAAAGATAAGTATATGACTTACGGCATGATTGTTGCCCTTACATTTGCTTTTTCTTATATGCTTTTCTGGGATAGCTCTTTTGAAGAGTTTGAAGCAACAAGGGCAAAAGTTGTAGTGCTTGAAAAAAAGATTGCTGATGACAGAACTTATTTAAAAGCAAATCCTGAATCAAAAATAACTAATCTTGAAAAAGAGATTGTTCTTATAAATAAAGAGATGCTTGGTCACAAAGACAACAACGCTTACATTAAGAGTAAGATTGAAACCATCTCTTCGCTTATATATGACGAGAGAGCGTGGGGTGAGTATTTACACTCAATATCAAAAAATGCACTGAAGTATAACGTTAAAATTGCAAACTTAACGAATAGGTACTCTGACAACAATAACTCATTTGGGCATATACTCGATATTGGTGTGAAATCATCTTCAAACTACAAAAACACACTTAGGTTCATTAACTCTCTTGAACAGAGTGAGCTGGTTGTAGACTTACACACCCTAGATATAAAAGCTCAAAATAAGTTAAATACTGATCTGAACATATCAGTATGGGGGATTACATACTAATGAAAACTTTTTTTATAGTAATAACTGCTTTACTTACTGCTAATTTAAATGCAAATGAGTTAGCTTGGGTTGATGAACAAGTTGAGGCGATAAAGCCTCCTAGAACCGGTATGAAAAGTCGTGAACTATCAATACTAAAAGATCCGTTTATATTCTTAAAAAAGAATAGAACTGATGAATCAAAAAAGAAAAGCACTAAAAGGTCTTCTGCTCCAAGAGTAGCAAAAAGTGCTACATCTTCAACTTCTGGCAGTAAAAAAATTGTTAAGAAGAAAAAGGGATTAACACTTAGTGCAGTTATTAACACTTCGGCGATGATAAATGGAAAATGGTACAAAATAGGAGATAAAATAAGTGGCTACAAGGTCACAAAGATGGATTCTACATCAGTTTTATTAACTAAAAAAAGTAAGAAACTTTTACTATCAACGAATAGTAAAAACAAAAATTTAAATTTTAATAATAAGTAGGGATATAACATGAAACTTATAAAAACATCAATTTACTCAACGCTATTAGCGCTGCTTCTGTCAACTAGTAGTTATGCAGATTGTTCTTATGAACTATTTAGTATAAGTTCAACAAAAGACACTAAGATAATTGATTTTATCGACCAACTAAGTGATGAGTGTGCTTTTAGTATTATTGTTACAGATCCTAATGCTGAAAAGTTTTTACAAACAAAGCTCAATAAGACTAATCTTAAAAATCTAACAATAGATGAAGTTTTAAATATAGTTCTACTTGAAAACAACCTCTCTTATACGCTTGAGAACAATATACTAAAGATCTCGTATCTTACTACAAAGGTATACGGTATCGATTATATTCTTTCTCAAAGAAAAAGTACTGGCAGTACTGATGTAACCTTAAGCTCTGGTGCTGGGCAGCAGCAAACAGGAATGGCTGGTGGTGCAGCTGGTGGTGCAGCAGCAGGTGGAAGTTCAAAATCTGAGAGTGGTGTAAAAATTGAGAGCACTGATGAAGTTGAATTTTGGAAAGAACTTGATTTAGAGTTTCAAAGAGTACTGAACAGACCACATGACCCATATAGTGCAGAAGCTCCTATTATTAATAAAAATGCAGGTCTTGTAACAGTAACAGCTACGGCAAAACAGTTAAAGCGTTTTGATGCTTATCTTAAAGAACTACAAGAGAAGGTACAAATGCAAGTTCTTATAGATGTGCAACTACTCTCCGTAACTATGAGTGAGGGTAAAACTACAGGTATAGACTGGCAACAGCTCTATGCACTTCAGAATGTTGAGATGAGTCTTCATAGTTTAGACTATAAAAATGTAAGTGAATTTGAGGGTGACTCTATTACAGAAGCATTTTATGGTGTGGGCAGAGATGCAGCATCTTTAGTAAGTATTAAAGCTGGTGGTAAACTTAGTGAAGTTATAAAGTTTCTACAAACACAGGGTGATGTTAACTCTATATCAAATCCAAAAGTATTGACTCTAAATAATCAGCCAGCATTAATTACTGCAGGAACAGAATATTTTTACAAGATTCAACAAGAGACAAATCAACAGGGAACTGGGGGTGGTGTAGCTGCTACTACTCAAAATGATTTAGTTCAATCAGTATTTGCTGGTGTGTTGCTTACAATTACCCCAGAAATTGCAGATGATAAATCAATTACACTTAAAATCAATCCTTCACTATCTGAAACAGCATCAGATATATCAGGAGATGATAATTCACAAAGAAATATGCCACCGGATTTAAACCGCCGTCAACTATCATCAGTTGTTACGGTTAAAGACGGTAATAGAGTTATACTAGGTGGTTTGATCAATACTCAAAATACGAATGAATTTAACAAAGTTCCAATTTTAGGTGATATACCAGTTATTAGCTACCTCTTTAAGTATGAAGAGAAAATTAAAACTGTTCAAGAGTTAGTAATAATTATAGAACCACATATTATTCATAAAGAGACAGACTCTGTTTCACTCTCAGATTTAGGCTATGAAGGTCTTACTAATGAAATATTAAGCATGGAATCAGCATCACAATCTAAACAAGCTGATAAGTTAAGTGAACAAAATGCGCAAAAAGTTGGATTAAAACACTCTCTGAAAGATGACAGTGAAAATAACTAGGACTTCTAATATATGAGTTCTAGTATCTATATAAATTCTAAAAATGTTTTTTTAGATACGGTGAACTCAAAAGACTATGTACAACTTGACCGTGTCTCTACTATTTATCAGGCATTGAAAGATGAAGCTCGCGCTGAACAGAGTTTTAATAAAACCATTTATTTAGATCCCAATCATCATGAAGCTCTGTATCACCTGGCACTTATCATGGAAGAGCGCGG
>JBDLHW010000123.1:0-6145 GCA_039715155.1 Campylobacterota bacterium
GAGATAGAGTCAGTTGTATCCCAAAATATACCTCAAATAGATGCCTGTGCAGTCTTTTCTGTAGAAAATGAGCAGATTGAAGAGGAGATAATCTTAGTCTATTCAGCAAAAAGCGAACTCTCTACAAATGAGATACTCTTTGAGCTCAAAAAACACTTGGCATCTTACATGATTCCAAGCAGAATCATATATAAAAAATCACTTCCTTTAGTTCAGAGTGATAAAAACCAGATAAATAAAGATGAGTTAAAAAAAGAGTTATTAAAATAGAGTAGGTTGTGCTAAGTGAGAAAGAGGCTTGCTTAGTATAGACTTGTCAACACCCACAATGAGGGCAAAGTGAAAGTTACTGCTCTTTAGTATCTCTTTTATTTCGTTTTTATTTTTGTAGGTGTGTATATCTTCCTGTTCGCTGTAAGTATCAGAGTCCTGGGCTGGTAGTATAAAGATTATATTTGCCCAGTTTGCCTGCTTACGTAAAAAAGCCACTTCGGAGTCAATTAATTCTGTAGTAGACTCAAAAATTAGAACCTTATCACTTGTACCAAACTCTTTAATCTCAAAGTTTTTATTTGTAAACACAGGCTCAAAGTGATCTATCGGTGTAAATTTTCTCAGGCGAAAGTTTATTTTTAGAGTTTTAAAGAGATGAAGAAGCTCTTCAAGATATGGCATGAAAAATGGAGATATTAGTTGTCTCTCATAAAATACATTATCATAGATGAATGAAGTCTCAAAAAGAGTCTGCTCTATTATATTTATCGGTTCTATAGATGTTCTAGTGATTGATTTCACATCTGTAAATATCTCTTTTGGCGTGAGAGCAGGGCTAAAGAGAACTGTGCTAGAATTTGGTAGGTCCCATAAGGCTTTAACTATTGATTTTATATCACCATTTAAAGCAATAAAGTTTGGCTCACTCATCACTTGAAGAGCAAGTTTTAAAACTATTTTATTGCACTCGTAGACGGTTATCTCTTTATCTATGAGTTTGAAGCGCAGCAGTCTTTGCAGGGCGTCATTTAAGTCTTCTACTTTTATCCAGGCAATCTCACGATCACTTATCTGAGTAGGTTTATCAAACAGTACACCATATGCACCATTTAATACAGCAGACTCTATACTCTCCTCATCAAAAGCGATAAAGAGGTCGCCCCTTTTTACTTTATGAGCTTCAAAAACAATGTTCTCAAAAGTTTTTACAAATGGTTCGTTAACTACTTTACCATGTGTAAGTGCAAGGACGTTTTCAAGTCTCATCCAATAGGTGTGCCTGCCTTTTTAGGTTTCTCCGGTCTTACTAAACATAGACCATCTTCATCTTTAGCAGCAAGAAGCATTCCCTCTGACATCATTCCCATCAGTTTTGCAGGTTTTAGGTTTGCAACAACACAAACTTGAGTATTTAGTAGTGACTCAGCACTATAAAACTCTTTAATTCCAGCGACAACCTGTCTTGGCTTATCTTCACCTAAATCTACTTGAAGTTTTAGAAGTTTCTTACTTTTAGGAACTTCCTCAGCTTCAACAACAACACCGACTTTTAGAGAAGTCTCAAAGAATTGACCAATCTCAATGAGATTGTCTTCTTCTTTTTCTTGCCCCAGGGCACCCTCTCTGTCTTTGACATTCACCTTGTCCTTTTTAGCGTTGAGTTCCTCTTTCATCTTATCATTTGGCTTATCGTCAGGCATAGCTTTTGGCGCTTCTTCCATTAGAGGCTCTTCAACACGAGGAAATAGTGGCGGAACTTTTTTAATATTAAATAGTTTCAATAAGTTTTTCCCTAAAACCAGGTCTTTGTAGCTATCGTTGTTTATCTCAAAATTAAGTGCATCAGCTATAGTATTTGTCGTTTTTGGCATAACAGGATGAAGCATAATAGAAGCTTTTGCTAGAATATTTGCTACAAGAGCAACTGTTGCTAAAGCTTCATCTGTTTTATCCTCTTTCATTTTTGTCCATGGAGCATGCTCTTCAATCGCTTTATTTCCAATAGCAAATAGTTTCCAAAGCTCTTCAAGGTATCTATGTGTCTGCATATTTTCCATGAAGCCATCAAGATTTGCCAAGGCTTCATTCATTGCATCTAACTCTTTGGAGTGGTATTTTTGAACATCAACACTATCTATCTCAAAATCAGAGTATTTACCACTCATACCGATGATACGGTTTAGAAGGTTTCCAAGGTCATTGCTAAGCTCAGAGTTTATTCTGTCGATGAAAGCTCTTTGAGAAAAGTCACCATCTTGTCCAAAAGGAACTTCTCTAAGCATGAAATATCTTAGATTTTCAGCTCCATAAGCATCTGCAACCTCTTTAGGAGCGATAACATTGCCTTTTGACTTAGACATCTTCTCACCATCTCTAGTCCACCAACCGTGAGCACCAATGTGCTTAGGCAGTGGCATATCAAGACTCATAAGAAATGCAGGCCAGTATATAGCGTGAAAACGCAGGATATCCTTACCAACAAATTGAGTGCTTGCAGGCCAGTAGTTCATGTTAGCATCATCTTTTCCATATCCAAGAGCAGTAACATAGTTCAGCAGCGCATCCAGCCAAACATACATAACATGTTTGTCATCATTGAGACTCTCAGGCATCTTAACCCCCCAAGTAAATGATGTTCTTGTTACGGAAAGATCACGAAGTCCACCTTTTACAAAGTTTATAACCTCATTAGCGCGTGAGCGTGGCAGGATAAAATCAGGATTCTCTCCATATAGAGCTAAAAGTCTATCTTCATATTTTGATAATTTAAAGAAGTAACTCTCTTCTTTGATGATACTGGTAGTTCTTCCACAGTCAGGGCAGAACTCACCATCTTCCAGCTGCGTTTCAGGGAAAAAAGTCTCACAGCTAACACAGTAGTGACCCTCGTAGAAATCTTTATAAATATCACCTTTGGCATACATAACCTCAAAAGCTTTTTGAACACCGCGTTTATGGTCTTCATCAGTTGTCTTGATGAACTGATCATAGCTTATCTCAAAATCATCCCATAGTTTTTTAAAAGTTGCACTAATCTCATCAGCAAACTCTTGAGTAGGCTTACCAGCTTTTTGTGCTGACTCTTCTATCTTTTGACCATGCTCATCAGTTCCAGTTAAGAAGTAAGTATCATTACCTTTTAGTCTCTCATACCTAGCTACAGTGTCGGCTATAAAAGTTGTATATGCATGCCCAATATGAGCCTCTCCGTTAACGTAATAGATTGGTGTTGTTATATATTTACTCAAAATTGTTTTCCTCTTTAAAATTCAAATCCACCAGTATCGCCTTTTGACATACTGTTGTAAACTGCTTTCACGTACTCGTCTCTAAGCTCACACTTTAGGTAGCTTTCACAAATACTACAGCTCTTCATGCTTCTCTCATTTTGACACTTTTGAAGCTTTATGATCATCTCATCGAGATAGAGCTCAAACTTGTCCTTTTGTTCTTTATCCATTGTTTGCGTAGACTTCTTTTACTCTTGCTATTTCACTTTTAGAACCAAAAAAACATGGTGAAGTGTCGTGAATATGCTTATGACCTAAGCTCATTAAATCATTTTTTCCATCTATTGCCTCACCACCAGCTATTTTGTATATAAATGCAAATGGGAAAACCTCAAAAAGTTTACGAAGTTTTCCATCGGGTTTATCACTTGTAGCAGGATAACTAAAGAGTCCACCGCCCTTAAGTAACAGTTGGTGCAGGTCAGGAACCATACCACCAGAGTATCTTAATCGATATCCCTCTTTAAAGAAACCGTCAATCATCTCTTTGTGATAAGTTGGCCAATTTTGCTGAGTCCCACCTGGAGCCATTAGCTTACCTTTTTGCTCAAGATTAATCTCTTTTACAAATTCCCAGTTTTCACCTTGAAGAAGGTGTAGTTTTGCTTTATTGTGAGCAAAAACCATCTCAACCCTTGGTCCATGAACCACATAACATGAAGCCACCATTTTATCAGCACCGAATCCACCCTCATATATGCCGTAAATTGTACCAACACTAAGGTTTACATCAACCAGTGATGAGCCATCGAGCGGATCATATGCTATAAAATATTTACCATCTGTATGTAGTTGTTGCTCATGCTCTTTCTCTTCACTAGCGATTGTGTGAACTGATGCAACTTTTGAAAACTCTTCTTCTATTATTAAGTCACATTGAATATCAAGTTGCAATTGTGTTTCACCAGAGCTATTTGCTTGATTAGAGTAGCCTATATCTTTAACATCTATCGCATTTTTAATTCTTTTAGCACTTCTTTGTATCGCGTCAAATATATCTTCCATTAAACTTCCTTCGCATTTTGTAGTATCCATGAAATAACTTCATCTGGATTATTTAAATCTAAAATATCAACACCATTTGGCATCTCGTAATCGTTTGTATTTACCGTATTATCTATTGCTAAAGCATTCATAAATGGAAAATAGTCCTTATCAAGAGACCCTCTAAATACACTAATACGTGGCAGTGGAAGGTTTTTTAAACCCTCCACAAGTAAGATATCAAACTTGTCAAAAAGTCTAATCATCTCATCTATATCTTTGTTTTTTTTAGAAAATAGCGTTGTACGGTTAGGGGAGGTTACAATAACCTCTGCGCCAGTATCACTAAATTTGTAGCTATCTTTTCCAACAACATCAAACCTAGCCTTGTCACCTGGATCGTGCTTAATGATTGCTACTTCTTTTTTATGCTCGTTTATAAGTTTTCTGGCCACTTTTAAAATAAGTGTAGTTTTACCACTATTTGAAGGACCTGTAAATGCAACTGCTAATCTTTTGCTCAAATTCAACTCTGTTTCTTAAAATTTATTAGATTATACAAAAGAAGAGTTTAATAAGATATAATTCTCTCATAATTATGAGGAAAAAAATGAAAACTTTTACAATTATTTTAACTTTTTTAGTGCTAATTTCAGGATGTGCAAGTAAAAATGCTTTTGAGCAATTTGATATGAGTGAAAAGCAGGAGTTGAGTGCAAATGCTCTTCAGAGATCTAAGGTAAAGCATGAAGAAAAAGTTAATGGAATTGTTTCTACTGTTTATCTGAATTTTGTTTCTCCAAAAGAGTACAGTGATGGAGAATATTTTTATGTCTACACATATTTGAAAAATAAAAATTATGAGTTTCGATTTTTACTAAATGGCAAAGAACCAATAAGCGTGAAAGAACTTCCACCAACAAATGAGTTTACGGAGTTAACTTCAATAAATAATGAGTGGAGTAAGTACTATTTAGTGAAGTTTCCCAAGCAGGGTGATAAACTTAGCTTTGTGTTCGAAAACGGTCCGTACTCTTCGGATATTTTAAAGTTTGAAAAAGATGAATAATAGAGACATCTTCGCCTAATATTTTTTTATACATTACATAGTTTGCCAAAACTTTTTTTCCGTACTCTCTACTCTCTCTATTTGACATAAGTTCCATGCTGAGATACGGCTCATACTCTTTATTTGAAAATGTACCTGTTTTAAGGTGCCTTCGTAAGAACCCCATGCCACCGTTATAGGCGTAGGCCATAAATAGAGGATGATAGAGAGATTTTTTCATCCACTCTATATGTTTTATTGCATACTTTAGATTTATTTCGGGATTAAACATATCATCATAAGCAATCTCCTCTTTCATATCTTTAGCCATTGCATCTACTAAAAACGGCATCATCTGCATAAGACCTAGAGCAAATGAGCGAGAGAGTGCAGATGGAACAAAAGCGCTCTCTTGACGCATTATCGCATATACCAGTGCTTTATCATCACTGGATATATCTATGAGGTGCTCCTCATAAGGCATAATGTATCCGTGCATTTTATGAGCATAAGCTTTTTGCATGATAATTGATTGAACAGGAAGCATAGCTTTTTGCTTGTATTGTGAGGCGAGCCCAAAGAGTTCATTTTCCGGAGTCTCTTTTATCTGAGAACGTAGATTATCCCACTCAAATGGGTCTTGCAGATTGATTTTTGTTTTAGAGTTCATTATCTCTAAAGATGAATAATAGTTCTCTACATCCATATCCATCATCTCACGTGCATACAGAGTATAGATGTTGATATCCATACTTAAAAGTAAGTTGTCTAAGTACTTTTTCTCTTTTGAGACTCTGTATAACCAGAAGCTTGCCTTATCCTTGTCGAT
>JBDLHW010000124.1:0-5966 GCA_039715155.1 Campylobacterota bacterium
AGAAGTTGCCAGCATGGATTTAATCGAGGAGAAACTCGAAGAGACTCCTAAGGAACAGATAGAAACAAGTAAGCTAGAGAGTATGATAGCAAAGGCCAGCTATCTCTACTCTAGTGGCTCAAAAGATGAAGCACTCTTTCTTTATGAAAAGATAGCACACTATAGTGAAGCAATCTCCCAATATAATCTTGGAGTTGCTCAGCTAAAAAACGAGCAGTACCAGCTAGCTCTCAATACATTCCAAAAAGCTATTCAAAATGATGAAAAAAGATGTGTAAGTGCGATAAATGCAGCTGTATGTTCGCTGCACTTAAATGATGAAGAGAGCTTCAGATACTACATAGATTTAGCCCATGCCTATCTTTCATATGAGATAGACTCACCACTCTACTCATACTACTACGCTCTTATAAGCTACTACAACAACAACTACCTAGAAGCTCTTAGTGCACTCAAGAATAGAACCTCTGATGAGTACCCATTTGTTCACAAAAACCTCAGTGCTAAAATAAATGCTATGTTTAGTAATGACTATGATGCTATAGAGGCTATGGAAAAAAACCTTGAAGATTATGACGACTTTAGTATAGCTCTTCTTTATGCAAGAGTTGGTGATTTTACATTAGCAATCAACCACCTAAATGAAGCGATACTCAAAAACATTCAGCCGGTAAAAGCTCAACTTGCTCTTGGTCTTATAAATTTAAAAGCCGGTCGAATCTCCAGTGCTACTAAAGAGATAAAAAATGTCACAGATATGTTCCCAGAAGAGGTATATAAACACTATCCAATCAGAGTACATCTAAAAGAGTCTCTCTTTGATGCTAAAAAAGCGCAAAAAGAGTACAGAAGAAATATAGCCAGTTCAAAGGATTTAAACTACCAAAAAATATTTTACTTCTCTCCATATAAAGTTTTTAACGCGAATCAGACTATCAGCTATATAAGAAAAGGAAACGCAAATATATATATTGACAATATAGCGTCTGCAAAAGAGTATCTAAAGAAGAGTGCCTCATCTTCAAATGTAAATATTGGAATTACAAAAGCTATAAAAAAAGCGCTCTCATTTAAAATAAGAGATGCTAATGAAGATCTGCAAAAACTTGTAAAGATTCAACCAAAGCACTCTATACTTCACTACAATCTTGCACTTACTTATGCACAAATGGGCAATATGGTACAGGCACATGAGCACTTTATTCGATCATATCACCTAGATGCCAAGAACTATCTATCTGGCATATATACAATCCTAACAAGTCAGCTCATAAATAGAGAAAACACTAAATTAAAATCAATTCTAAAAGACTCAATTGCCAATGAAGAGCAAAGCGAAGAGATAGACCTCTATCAAACTCTACTGCATATAAGTGAAAATAACTTTATATCAGCAGTTGACTGGCTTGATAGTGATTATAAACAGAGACCTCTATATCTTGCACTTGATATTATAATAGCACTAAAGCTAGGTATGGTTGATGTTGCGAATAAATCAGCAACAAAACTCACTATACTTCTTCCAAATGATATTCTTCCTCATATGATGAAAATAGACGCATCTTATGGTGATTTAAAGACAACTGAGTATGCATCAAAAGTTTTAAACTACCTTAAAAATCAAAAGTTTAATTTTAATGACTTATACTTTGGTCCATACATCACAAGATATTTATATATACAACAGAACCTAATTACCGGAAAACTATATTTCTTAAGAGAACAACTAAAGAGTGTGTTAGAGAGTACTACAGAAGATACACATGAAATAGAGAGTGCTTTAGCTCTAGCATCACTCTATGATAAGCGCTATGAGGAGTCATATACTCACTACAACCATTTAATAGATGAGATGAAGATTCGTGATGCCTACACACTTTATCTTGGAGCTGTTGCTTCTACAGCTGCTGGACATCATGAAAATGCAATAGCACTGCTTGAACTATCTAAGATGAAAGATGGTAGTTTTTATGAGAGCAGATATGCACTTGCTCTACTCTATCTTGAGATAAAAAATAATGAGGGTGCTACTATTCAATTATCCAAAATACAAGACAACTCTTTTAGATCAAAGTTTTTTGACTTTGAAATAGATGAAGATGAGCTGTTTGTAGAGAAAAATACTAAGAGAAGTAACCTATAAGAGTTTGTGAACCTTCAAGTTCACTGCCAAGCGTGACATTGAGTCTAAAGTTTTTAGGTAAGTAAATTGTTGTTGTACCATTTATCATAACACCATATCTAGAAGCTTGTTTAACATTTTGGGTATTCTTAACATCTATAGTAACCCCATCAAAACTTCTTTTTAATCTATGTACAATTTTCACACTATTTGAGTTTTCATCAACAAAGATAAGCTCTGTATTTTCATTGATATCTTTACAAAGAGGAGAAGTGATTGCCAGACGTGTACCTCTCCTTGTTACTACACTCTCTAAAGTAGAATCAAGGGGTGTTCTTAGCACCCCTACATTTAAATAAGTACTATCTATTTCAAGTTTGTAGGCATACTCACTATCTTGAATATCTTCTATTGATGTAACGTTTCCATCAACTGGCGATACTAGAGAACCCTTCTCAAATGATGGAACTTCTCTCTCTGGATTTCTAAATATAAATCCAAAAACAAATACTAAAACCAAAGATATAAGTGCTAAGAACCCAATCTCAAAAATTGAAAAGATAATAAATGCTAAAAAAGCAGATACTAGGTATTTAAAACCAGTATTTGATACAGGGAGTAGATTACTTTTCATCACTTTGCTCACTGTCATCTCTGTCTGACTCACTCTCATCAGACTCTTTATCATCTGTCATTGTTGCGTCTACTTTCAGTTCAGACTCTATATCATCTGTAGTCTCAGTCACTTTTGACTCTATAGAGTTCTCTTTTTCAAAGTTAATGATTAGCTCTCTAACTTCTTCACCAGTGATATTCTCTTTTTTATAAAGTAGTGCAACCATAGCTTCAATAGCATCTCTATACTCTTCAAGTCTAGCTAAAACAGCACTGTATCTCTCTTCTAGCGATGCTTTAATAAAAGAGTCCGTATCTTCAGCCATCTTCTCACTATACTCACGAGCAGCCTGCTGTGCTCCACCTAAGAAAGATTGTCTGCTTTTCTCAAGAACCATAAGTCCGGCTACATCACTCATACCGTAAGTTTGTACCATTGACTTTATAATATCAGTTGCACGCTCTAAATCATTACCAGCACCAGTTGAAATCTCACCTATGAAAACTTCTTCAGCTGCACGACCACCAAGAAGAACATCAACTTCAGCCCAAAGTTCATGTTTCTGCATCATAAACTTATCTTCCTCTGGTTTGTTTAATGTATATCCAAGAGCAGCAAGCCCACGTGGAACAATAGATACTTTTGATACTTTTTTAGCACCAACAGTTGTCTCAGCCAGAAGTGCATGTCCACTCTCATGGTATGCAACTATTTTTTTCTCTTTTGGATTAATACGACGTGATTTTTTAGCAAGTCCTGCAATAGCACGTTCAACTGATTCAAAAAGGTCTTTCTGTTTAACAGTCTTTTGACTCTTTCGTCCAGCTAATAGAGCCGCTTCATTAATAACATTTGCCAAATCAGCACCAGCAAGACCAGCCGTAAGACGGGCTATCTCTTCTATCTCAACGTCATCATCCATCTTTACATTTCTCATATGTACTTTTAGGATTTTAATACGACCTTCAAAGTCAGGCTTATCTACCAGAACTTGTCTATCAAAACGTCCAGGCCTTAGAAGGGCTTGGTCAAGAACCTCAGGTCTATTTGTAGCAGCTAAAATAATTACAGGAGTATCAGTACCAAAGCCATCCATCTCCGCAAGAAGTTGGTTTAGAGTCTGCTCACGCTCATCGTTACCACCCATCTGCATTCCTGCTGCACGACTTTTACCAATAGCATCAATCTCATCTATGAAGATAATACTTGGAGCATCTTTTTTTGCCTGCTCAAACAGATCACGAACACGAGCTGCACCAACACCAACAAACATCTCGATAAAGCTTGAACCACTAACAGAGAAGAATGGAACTTCTGCCTCACCAGCAACTGCCTTAGCTAAAAGTGTTTTACCGGTACCGGGCGAACCAACTAAAAGAACACCTTTAGGAATTTTTGCACCAATCTCTACATAACGGCCAGGGTATTTAAGAAAGTCAACTATCTCTTGAACTTCCTCTTTTGCCTCTTCAACACCGGCAACATCATCAAATTTAGTATCTGGTTTTTCAGAGTTAACCATCTTCTTAGATTGCCCCATACCAAGGATACCGCCACCCATGCTTTTTTGCATTCTTCCAGCAAAAAACATCCAGATACCGATGATGATTAAAAATGGGAACAGCCATCCAAACATCTCTGTAAACCAGTTTGTTTCACTAAAACCAGCGTACTCTATACCTTGTTTATCTAGTGCTTCAACTAGTTTTGTGTCACCTTTAACTATTCTAGTAGTGTAGATAAAAGCTCCATCAGTTGAGGCTGCTTTTATATAGCTCTGTCCAATCTCAACTTTTTTCACACTCTTTGAGTCTACAAGAGCTTTAAGTTCAGAGTAACTTACCTGTTTTGTTCTTGTATTTGCTGAACCTATTGTATTGTTAGCGCCTGTACCTTCACCAACTACAACTTTAAAAAGTAAGATTATTACAACTGAAAAAATTGCAAATGTAATTAATGGATTTTTATTAAAAAAATTATTGTCGTTATTGTTCTGATCGTTATTCTGCATTATATTTTTTATTTCCTATTTTTGTTTTAAGACTAATGTTACCCATTCATCTTGGGCAATTCTCTCTTCTATTTTACAATCTTTATAAAATGAAAGAACTTTTGTTTCATACTTATCTAAAATCCCAGAAAGGATTAAGACTCCATCTTCTTTCATTGCAGATTTTAAATCTTTAGCGATAAACGTCAACACATCTGCAACTATATTTGCTACGACTACATCATACTTAGAACTACTAAGTGAGCATGAGCCTTCCCAAATATTTGAGAACTCTAAAGAGTTTAGTTTTGCGTTCCCTATAGAGTTTTCTACAGATACAGGGTCGGTGTCACAAGCATCAACAATGGCCCCAAGCTTCATAGCTCCAATACCAAGTATTCCGCTACCACAGCCTACATCTATAACAGTGTCACCTCTGTTTACATATCTTGAGACTGCTTTTAGTGATGAAGCTGTTGTTGGATGATGTCCTGTTCCAAAAGCAAGTGCAGGATCTATGGCTATATTTATCAAATCTTGACTTGGTTCATCCCAAGTTGGATGAATATAAAACTTATCTATAGCAAGAGGGGATATACTTTTTTGATAAACTTCAACCCAATCACTATTCTGAAGCCTGTTTTGTTCACACTCAAGTTCTATAGTCTCATTAAGTGCTTTTTGAAGTGCTTCTGTAAACTGTTCTAATCCCCAAATAATAGTCTCTAGGTCATCTTCACTTCTAATTATAAAACCATTGTCGGTCTCTTCAAAACCGACAGGTACTGTATCCGATAAAAAACCTGAGAAAAGTGAGTGGTGAGATGAAACTTTTACTACTAACTCATAGTAGTGCTCTTGCATTACTCAGCGACACCCATAACAGCACCAAGTTTTTCTTTGAGTACTTGAGGAGTAAATGGTTTAACGATGTAGTTATTTACACCAGCTTTAAGTGCAGTGATAACTTCAGCTTTACCACCTTCAGTAGTAACCATAATAATTGGAGTATCTTTAAAACGCTCATCTGCACGAACTTTTTGAACTAGTTCAAGACCATTCATCTCAGGCATATTCCAATCAGTAATCAACATCTCAATATCTGGATTAGCATCCATTCGAGCCCAACCCTCAACACCATCAGCACCTTCAAGTATATCTTTGTAACCTAAACGAGCTAAAGTATTTTTAATAATACGACGCATTGTAGAACTGTCATCAACAACAAGTAATTTCAA
>JBDLHW010000125.1:0-5955 GCA_039715155.1 Campylobacterota bacterium
GCTGTTGGTATGAGTATGCAGTTTATGATGATAATCAATGTACTTATGACTCTCTATGTAGTCGGTGGAAATGCACTCATCTCACGTTTTATAGGAGAAGGTCGTAAACGCAGAGCCTCAGCACTTCTCTATGCCTTAACAATTTTTGCGATTATACTCTCTGTTTTTATAACCATTGGCGGATATTTTGGAAGTAGCACTATCTATGCTCTTATGGGCGCAGAGAGAGATGTAATAGAGCAGGGCTCGATGTACTTTAAGATTCTTTCTCTTGGAATCGTGGTTATCTTTATAGATAACCTTCTCTATAATGCGCTCTCTGCTGCAGGAGATACAAAAAGTTCTCTTTACATAAAACTTGTATCAGCTGCAATAAACGCTTTTTTAAATTACGTTCTTATCTTTGGTCACTTTGGCTTTGAAGCTATGGGAATTGAGGGTGCAGCTTATGCCACTGTTATCGCATATATATTCAATGTTGTAGCTTATTATGTACTTATAAAAAAGATGAACTCAAAACTCGATTTTTTACCGATTATCAGAATGAAAGATGTAATAAGAGTTTGGAATGTCGGTTGGAGTGCTGCCCTAGACCGTGGAATATCAAGTGTCTCTTTTCTAGTTTTTGTTGCAATTATTACTGCTTATGGAACAGCGGAGTTAGCCGGTTATCAAGTAGGACTTCGTATAGAGGGTATAGCCTTTATGCCGGGGTTTGGGTTTGCAATAGCTGCTATGGCTTTAGTTGGGCAAAATATTGGTGCAAAAAATCACGATAAAGCTTACAGTATGGGTGTTATAAGTGGAAGAATTGCATATATATTTATGGGAAGTGTTGGAGTCATTTTAATACTCTTTCCTGAATTTTTAGTTAGTTTTTTTACAAAGGATGCACTTACAACAGCAGTCGCTTCAAAGTACCTTATCTTAGTCGGTTTAGCTCAGATACCACTAGCAATAATGTTTGTTTACTCAGGTGCTCTTCGTGGGGCAGGTGCTACTAAAACAACACTGAAAATCAATGTTGCTTCTTTGTGGTTATTTAGAGTTATACCATCATATATAGCGTATAAAATGGGGTTTGGTATTATCGCTATTTTTATAATAATGAATATAGAGACACTTATAAAGGGCCTGATTTACTGGAGAATATATAAACAGAGAAGCTGGTTATATACTAAGGTGTAAAAGGAGCTTTATCTCCCCTTACCACCGCCACTTCCTCCGCCTTTGCCTTTAGAACCTTTGTACATGTTTTTAGAACCTGAATCAGAACCATTTGATTGTCCATAACCGTTCTGCTTTTGGTGTCGGTTTTGGTTTCGTATCTGTTTGCCAGAACCATCTTTAACTCTAGTTTGCGTACGCTCTTGCATCTGTTGCATCTTCGCTTCATGATCTGCGATACTATCTGCTGCAAAACCGGCACTTGCTACTAATATTGATGCTAATAAAATGTTTTTCATCTAAAACTCCTTTTTTATTTGAAGTATTGTAATACTAAATTGTTAGCAGAGTGTTAGGAGGTGAAATTTAATAAGAATAAGATAAAATTACATTATGAATAGACAAGAGTATATAAACGCTATAGAGAAGCTAAATCTCTACTCCCACCACTATTATGTTTTGGATGACCCTTTAACTACTGACGAGCTGTATGACAAGCTCTACCATGAAGTAGTTGGATATGAAGAGAAAAATCCAAAAGATATGTTAATCAACTCACCTACACAAAGAGTGGGTGATATAGTCTCTGAAGGTTTTACGAAAGAGAATCACCTCTCACGTATGTGGTCTTTAGAAGATATTTTTGATAGTTCAGGTTTAGAGAAATGGCTTACTAAGACTTACAAACTTGATGAAAATATCACTTTTTACTGTGAGCCGAAGTTTGATGGTGCTAGTCTGAACCTTATCTACGAAGATGGTGTATTGGTGAAGGGAATTACTCGTGGTGATGGAACTACTGGTGAGCTTATAACTCAAAATGTGAAGACTATAAAGTCTATACCTCTGACAATAGAGCATAAGCAACGCATAGAGATTCGTGGTGAAGTTGTAATCTTTAAGGATGAGTTTGAGAAGATAAACGAAGCTCGTCTAAAAAATGATGAAGCAGTTTTTGCAAACCCTCGAAACGCAGCGGCTGGAAGTCTTAGACAGCTAGACTCATCTATTACAGCAGAGAGAAATTTAGTCTTTTTACCTTATGGTGCTGGTGAGAATGAGCTGGAGCAGAAACTTCTGCATAAAAAGATGGATTATATCTACAGTCTCGGATTTAGAAAACCGCCAGAGAGAGCAGTCTGTAAAGATGCACGTGAGATAGAGTCTATCTATAAGCAGATGGTGCATGATAGAGACGGCTACTCTATGATGCTAGATGGTATGGTTATAAAAGTGGATGAGATAGCTTCTCAGATAGATATGGGACATACTGTAAAGGTACCGCGTTTTGCAGTTGCATATAAATTTCCGGCAGTTGAGAAGATAACAACTGTTAAAGATATAGTGCTTCAAGTTGGACGAACAGGTGCTGTGACTCCTGTGGCTATTGTTGAGCCTACTGATATAGATGGTGTTGTAGTCGAGCGTGCGACTCTGCATAATTTTGATGAGATAGATAGAAAAGATATACGTCTCAATGACAAGGTGATTATCCTTAGAAGCGGTGATGTAATTCCCAAAATCATAAAAGTACTTACGCATGAGAGAAGCGGGAGTGAAGTTGAAGTTATAAGACCAACAGCCTGCCCTGTATGTGATAGTGAGCTTTTAGATGAGGGTGTTCTTCTGAAGTGTCAAAATTTAGAGTGTGAGGCGAGAGTTGTGAACTCAATCATGTACTTTGCTTCAAAACCTTGTCTAAATATTGATGGTCTCGGTATTAAAATAGTTGAAGCGCTCTTTAGTTCCGGACTTATTAAAAGTGTTGTTGATCTGTTTAATTTAACGCTGGATAAACTCTTAGCTCTTGAAGGTTTCAAAGAGAAGAAGTCTCAAAACCTGCTTGACTCTTTACAAAAGGCTAAAGGAAGTGATTATTGGCGTTTTATAAACTCTCTTGGGATTGAACATGTTGGAGAGGTTGCCTCTAAAACCTTGGCTGAGAGTTTTGGTTTTGGCTTTGTAGATGCAACAAAAGAGCAGATAATAGAGTGTGATGGAATAGGCGAAGAGATGGCAGAATCTCTTTTAGAGTTTGTGAGAGTAAACCGTGAGACCATCGCTAAACTTCAAGAGATTTTACAACCACTTGAACCAGTGCAGAAAGAGGAAGCTCACGAAAACCCTTTTAAAGGCAAAACTGCTGTGCTTACAGGAACGATGAGTGAGTCACGTGGAGTTATTAAAGAGATGCTTGAGAGCTTAGGTGCTAAAGTCTCGGGAAGTGTGAGTAAAAAGACAGATTATTTGATTTATGGTGAAGATGCCGGAAGTAAGTATGATAAAGCTGAGAGTCTAGGTGTAACTACTCTCACAGAAGATGAGATGAGGAAACTGATATGATAGATTGTAAAGAGAGTGATACTGTAGAAGATGAAGTGACACAAGAGTACGACTACATGAATGAAGAGCCTCTTGAAGAAGAGTCAGATTTGGAATATGAGAAGGAAGAAAACGACTATTGTGATTAAAACGTTTAATGATTGATTTACCTATAAACGCAGTCTTAGAAGATATAAAAAACACACTTCTCTCAAATACTACACTTATTCTTCAAGCACCTCCCGGTGCGGGAAAAAGTACTCGCGTTCCTATCTCTTTGCTTGATGCTCCTTGGTTAGACGAGAAGATGATAATCATGCTAGAATCTCGTCGAGTGGCGGCCAGAATGGTGGCAACTCAGATGGCAAAACTTTTAGGTGAAGAGTTGGGTCAAAGAGTGGGTTATCAAGTAAAAATGGATAGCCTTTACTCAAAAGAGACAAAGATTTTAGTAGTTACTGAAGCTATCTTAGTTCGTATGCTTCAAGCGGATGAAACCTTAGAAAAAGTGGCACTTATTATCTTTGATGAGTTTCATGAAAGAAGTATTTATAGTGATCTCTCTTTAGCGCTTTCACTTCAAGTTCAAGAGTTTATTCGTGATGATTTAAAA
The DNA here is from genome assembly GCA_039715155.1 of Campylobacterota bacterium. GTDB lineage: Bacteria > Campylobacterota > Campylobacteria > Campylobacterales > Sulfurimonadaceae > Sulfurimonas. Next base: position 4,103 of record JBDLHW010000125.1, read on the forward strand.
ATCTTGATAATGTCAGCGACCCTAAACGCAGAGAGACTTGTAGGACTTTTAGGCGATGTCCCTGTTATAACTTCTCGGGGAAAAACTTATGAGGTTGAGAATGTTTATCTTGATATCAAAACGAAACAGCCAGATTCAAGAACTCTTAATCCTCTTGCAGTTAAAACCATACTTCATGCAGTGAAAAATGATGAGGGTGATATACTTGTGTTTCTACAAGGTGTAAAAGAGATACGAAACCTACAAAGCGCGCTGAGTGAATCTTTAAATAATGGCGATATATCTGTCTTACCTCTCTACTCAGCCCTTGGGAAAAAAGAACAAGATTTGGCACTGCTTCCATCAAAAAAAAGAAAAATCATTCTCTCAACAAACATTGCACAAACCTCTTTAACTATAGAAGGGGTACGGATTGTTGTAGATTTTGGTTTAGAAAAACTTTCACGTTTTAACTACTCAAACGCAATGAATCATCTTGAGACTGCGTTTATCTCTAAGGACTCAGCTACTCAAAGATCTGGACGTGCAGGGCGAATGAGTCATGGAAAATGTTATAGACTCTGGCACGAGAACAAAGTATTGGTTCCCTCAACAAAACCTGAACTTCTTCGTTCGGACTTAAGTTCACTTCTGCTTGACTTGGCTTTGTGGGGAGTTGAAGAGTTTGATGAACTACAGTGGTTAGACACACCAACTAAAGAAGCACTAGATGAGACGAAAGAGCTTTTAAAAGAACTGGAGATGTTGGATGAGAGTTTTAAAATCACTCCCTTTGGTAGAGATGCTCTGAGTTTGGGTGTCCATCCAAGGTTTGCCTATATGATACTCAAAGCAAACGATATGGGTTACTCATATGAAGCATCACTACTTTGTGCACTTTTGAGTGAAAAGGAGATATTTAAAAACTCTATACGTGAAAGTGACTTGTCTTTTAGGTTTATGCATCTTTATGAGAAAGATTTTGATTCTAGATATATTAACGTTCATCGTGCAAAAGAGGTACTCCAACAAGCTAATTTCTTTCATACTAAACTCAAAAAGATTAAAAAAGTTGTAGCAAAAAAAGCCAAGTTTAACTCAGATATATTGGCTGTTCAGCTTCTCTTAGCATACCCAGACAGACTGGCTAAACGCAGAGCTAAAGATGACAACAGGTATAAACTCTCCAATGGAAAAGGTGCAATCTTAAATAGAGAGGACTCCCTTTTTAACGAGGAGTATCTGGTCGTGGCAAATCTCAACGCAAATGCCAAGGACTCTTTTATAAATCAAGCATTGAGTATATCTTTGAGTGACATTCAAGAGTACTTTAGTGTGCTGATGGAGGAGAAAGAGAGTATCTCTTACAACAAAGAGAGTAAGAAGTTTGACATAAGAGAGAGCATTTGGTTTTTGAACTTAGAACTTAGCTCAAAACCTACACAACTCACTGCAAAACACAATATGAAAAAACTGCTTTTAGAACTGCTAAGAAAAGAGGGGCTAGAACTTTTAACTTGGAGCAAAAAGGCTATCTCTTTAAAGCATAGAGTAAACTTTTTAAATACTCATCAAGAGGTGAAACTGCAAGATTTCAGCGATGAGAGTCTGCTTGAAAATTTAGACCTTTGGCTAGAACCATTTTTATCTCAGGTGAAAACTGTTCAAGATTTACAGATGTTAGATATTTACCCTATGTTACTTGGACTCTTGTCGTGGGAAGAGCAACAAGAACTTGATAGACTCGTTCCATTAACCCTGAAAGTACCGAGTGGCTCTAAGATACATATAGACTACAGTGATGCCGAAAAACCAGCTGTGAGTGTTAAAATCCAAGAGATGTTTGGCCTCGAAGTAACCCCAAGGGTTTTAAA
>JBDLHW010000126.1:0-5948 GCA_039715155.1 Campylobacterota bacterium
GAAATAAGATTGAAGATTTAACTATAGAGGTTATGTTGGAAGTTCTTGAACGTCAAGCACAACAGGGTGTCTCTTACTTTACAATTCACGCAGGTTTCTTACTAGAGACTATGCCTAAGATTGCTAAGCGTAAAATGGGTATCGTTTCTCGTGGTGGTTCTTTAATGGCTGCGTGGATGATGCACTACCATAGAGAAAATCCATTTTACTCTGCATTTGATGATATCTTAGATATCTGTGCTAAGTATGACGTTTCTCTTTCTCTAGGTGATTCACTTCGTCCTGGTTGTTTAGCTGATGCTTCTGATGATGCACAGCTGGGTGAGCTTAAAGTTTTAGGTGAACTTACACTTAGAGCTTGGGAGAAAAATGTTCAGGTTATGATTGAAGGTCCAGGTCATGTTCCATTAAATCAGGTTGAGCGTAACATGAAGATTCAAAGAGAACTTTGTCATGAAGCACCTTTTTATATTCTAGGGCCACTAGTTACTGATATCGCAGCTGGATATGATCATATCTCTTCTGCTATCGGTGCAGCAGTTGGTGGATGGCATGGAGCTTCAATGTTATGTTATGTAACACCAAAAGAGCACTTAGGGCTTCCAAACGCTGATGATGTACGTGAAGGTATCATTGCATACAAAATCGCTGCTCACGCTGCTGATATTGCTCGTGGTCGTAAAGGTGCGAGAGATATTGATGATGCAATGAGTGATGCTCGTTATGCGTTTGACTGGGAGAAACAGTTTGAGTTAGCACTAGATAGTGAAAGAGCTCGTGAGTACCACGATGAAACACTTCCTCAAGATGTATTTAAAGAGGCAGAGTTCTGTTCTATGTGTGGACCAAAATTCTGTTCTTATAAAATCACTCAAGAGATTATGGAGAACCCTGAAGGAATTGAAAAAATCATTCAGGAAAATAAAGAGAAAGAAGAAGCGGCTATCGCTTAGACTTTTCGCCTGAAAAGTTTTCTTAAAAAGTAAAGTTATTTAAATAGGACAATTTTTGTCTTATTTAAATATGATAGAGTACGAATATATAAATTTTATAAAGGAAAATATAAATTATGACTGAAGAAATTGTAAAATCAGCACTTTCAAAAGTAATGTATCCGGGTTTCACTAAAGATATCGTAACTTTTGGATTTGTAAATAGTATAGAGATTTCTGGTAGCGAGGTGAAGTTTAATGTAGAGATTACTTCAAGTGCTCCAGAGGTTGGACAACAGATTACAGATGATGCAACAGCTGAGCTAAAAGCTGTTGGTGCAACAGCTGTAATGGCAAATATCATAGCTCCACAGATGCCAAGAGAAGACTCTTCTCAGGGTAAAAATATCGCTCCACAAGTTAAAAACTTCCTGATGGTAAGTTCAGGTAAAGGTGGAGTTGGAAAATCAACTACATCTGTAAACATCGCTATCGCTCTTGCTGCACAAGGTAAAAAAGTGGGTCTTTTAGATGCAGATATCTATGGTCCAAATATTCCTCGTATGATGGGTGTTGCTAACATTAAGCCAGAAGTAAACGGAAATAAAGTTCTTCCTCTTAAGGCTTATGGTATTGAGATGATGTCAATGGGTTCACTTATGGAAGAGGGTCAAGCACTCATCTGGCGTGGTGCTATGATTATGAAAGCAATTGAGCAGTTCTTACGTGACATCCTTTGGTCGGAGCTGGATGTATTAGTTATTGATATGCCTCCAGGAACTGGTGATGCTCAGCTTAGTTTAGCTCAGGCTGTTCCTGTAACTGCTGGACTTACGGTAACTACACCTCAGTCAGTTTCACTTGATGACTCACGTCGTTCACTAAACATGTTCCAAAAACTTAATATCCCAGTTGCTGGAATCGTTGAGAATATGAGTGGATTCATTGCTCCAGATACGGGTGTTGAGTATGATATATTTGGTAAGGGAACTACTCAGCCGATGGCAGATGAGTTCGATACTAAAATTATTGCTGAGATTCCAATAGAGCCATCTATTAGAACTGGTGGTGATGAAGGTAAACCAATAACTTTTGTAGATCCATCTTCTGAAAGTGCTAAACGCTATGCAGCAGCAGCTGAGTCTATTTGGGCTTTAATGGAAGAGATTAATGCAGATGGCGGTGTTGATAATGCCGGTGTTCAACCGACAACACCTCCAGGTGTAAGTGCATGTTCAACTGGTGGAGCTGCAGCTTCAGAACCACAACAGAGTGGTGGCGGATGTGGTTGTAGATAGGCTATAACCACCCTCTCTTTCTCTTTTTATTTCAATGCTTTTTTAGCATTGAAGTTTTTTCCCTATCGTAACTCTTCATTCTGAGACATCTCATCTGTATACTCAACTATTTTATTTCTACCTGTAGTCTTTGCCACATAAAGAGCGGTATCTGCAAACTTAATACACTTCCATATAGTATCGCCATCATTAGGAAAGTTTGATATACCGATACTCATAGTTTTCTGCATACTCTCCCCGTTGCCGACATCAAATACAACGGCGGCAAATGCAGCATGTATTTTATTTGCAACCTGCATAGTCCCTTCGTTGTTTGCATTGTGAAGTAAAACTACGAACTCTTCTCCACCATATCTTATAGCCAGGTCTGCTTCACGAATATTCTCTTTTATAACTTTAGCTATCTCCTTAATCACATTATCCCCAATATCGTGTCCATAAGTGTCATTAACTGCTTTAAAAAAGTCAACATCGAGCATCAGTACACTGTATTTCTCATTGCTTCTTTTTGCCTGTTTCATCACCTTGTCTATGAACTCTTCTAAGAATCTTCTATTGTAGAGGCCGGTCATTCCATCTCTTAATGATGTATCACGAAGTTTCTCCATAAGTATTTTACTCTCTATTACGGGCTTAGCAGCTTCAAGATAGTTTTTGATACTCGGTAGTACTGAATTTATTTTACTAATATCTTTAGCGGATCTACTTGTCATAGAGAGAATAAGTGAGTTGTCCTTGTTTATACTAAATGGTAAACATATATACTCAAAGTCTGCTGATTCACACGATTTGCATAGGTTTTCAAACTCTGTAGATATTACATCAGTTTTTGTTCTGTGCGCCCTGCACAAACTAGAATCGATATCAGCTTCATCAAAACATATACTTGTTCCATCCGAAATATAAATCAACTCTCTCTTAGCAGTAACATTGTTCAATTCATAAAATGCAAAGTGTTTAATGTCATATTTAGATTTTAATACATCAATTACTCTGGAGTAGACAATCTCTTTTGATGGATCAAGCTCTATAGTCTTTTTGAATTTATATATATCTGAGAGTTCCCCGATGATTGTCTTTGCTTCATGAAGCGGGTCAGATGATGCTACACACCCTTGTGGAATAAATGTGGCCAGATTATACTTTATATCTCCAAATGTATTTTGCATCTTATGAAAAAGTGTATTCATCTGCTCTACAATATTTTTTCCATCGCCTGTTACAGTTGTTTCAAACTTATGTGTAAAATCTCCACTATATGCTTTTGTAATCCCTTCTTGAAGGTTCGTAAATAGTTTCATATATGGAGTTACGTAGTAGTTTAAGAGTATAAGAACTATGATAATAAAAATAATATTAATACCCAGTATCTTGAGTATAGTTATCATACCACTGTTTCTCATGTTTGTTATATCAAACTCCATGCTAATAGCACCAAGTGTATCACCATGCTTTACATCATGACAGCTTAAACAGTTAGGGGTATTTAAATTTTCAGTGGCCTTATATGGAATTGTCATTCTAAGTACTATATCGTCCGCATTTTCTACGACTTCTTTTACACTTTCGCCACTCTTTAATACAGTTTTATCAATTTCATCTCTTGGAGTCTCATCATTATAACCTTTTCCATACTGCTTAATAACATTCTCAGACCTTACTATCCAGAGAGATTTGATTTCATCATTAGTTGATATCTCCTTAAGAAAAAAGCCTCTTTTATCCATGATACCATTAACCATATGAGCAGTAAGTCCATCTTGAACAATTCTAGCTGTCATTTTTGATTTTTCAATAGCACTATCTATGCTATATTCTCTAAAGTTTAATGATACGTTTATGATAGTAGCAATCCCAAGAGTTAGAAGTAGGATTGTAACTGTAAAAAGAAGTCTAAGTTTTGTCTGCATTATGTCTCACTATTAATTTATATGAACAATAGTATCGAACGAAAAATTAATTTAAAGTGAATACCTGAGCATTTTTAGCCCTTTTATAGTATATTTTAACAATAGATGATATTTTGTCAATGTATAAGATTTTTAAATATTATACACTGTTTTATTCTATTCAACTGTGACACTTTTTGCCAAGTTTCTTGGCATATCTACATCGTTTCCAAGTCTAACAGAGATCTCAAGTGAAAGGATCTGAACAACAACCATCATCTCAAAAAACTCCAGCATATAACCTCTGCATTGATTGATGGGTATGAAATCATCTGCTTTGTCGAACTCTAGTGCACTGATAGCACAGATAGTAGAGTCTCTTGCACTTAACTCCTCTACATTACTTTTAGCTTTTTCATAGAGAAGATGCTGTGGAAGCAGGGCAATTGTAAAGAGTTCAGGGTCAGCCAGAGCGATAGGACCATGCTTCATTTCTCCGCTTGGGTACCCTTCAGCATGAAGATAAGATATCTCTTTTAGTTTTAGAGCACCTTCTAATGCAAGAGGGTAAAATATGTCACGTCCTATGAAAAAGAAGCCATGTCCGTGAAGATAGCGTTTTGATAAACGCTTGATTCTCTCATGCATATCATCAGTCACCTTTACAGAAGTCGGAACCTCACGTAAGAGAGAGATTTGCTTAGCTATCTCATCTGAGTTCATTGACCCTTTGAGTTTTGCAACATAAAGACTCATCATCCAAAAGACTGTAACCTGTGTTGCAAAAGCTTTTGTCGATGCTACACCTTTTTCAACTCCTGCACGAGTCAATATACAAGCATCAGCCAAACGTACCATAGATGAGTTGTCAACGTTACAGATAACCAGAGTTTTTAGACCGGCTCTTTTAGCCATTTTGAGTGTTTCAAGTGTGTCGGCAGTCTCACCACTTTGAGAGATTACGACAAAGAGAGTATCTTTACTCATTATAGGTTCACGATATCTAAACTCACTTGCCACTTCTATAGAGGTCTTGATTTTAGAGTATCTCTCAAATAGATATGTTGCACTTAGTGCTGAGTGATAAGAGGTACCGCAAGCACATAGCTTTATCTCACTTATGCCTTCAAAAAGTGACTCCTCAAGCTCTTCAAAAATTATCTCATCATCACTTAGACGCCCAAGAAGAGTATCTGCAATTACCTCACCCTGTTCGTAAATCTCTTTTTCCATGAAAAATCTATAGCCATCTTTTTGAGCTGAGAGTCTGTTTTGAGAGAGTTTACTGAAGTTTGGTTTTTGCTTGACTCCATCTTTGTCAAAGATTACAATCCCATCTGAATCTACATAACCGTAATCACCATCTTCAAAGTAGTTTACCTCACTGCAGTGACCAATGAGTGGAGTGTCAGAAGATGCAAAATATTTCTCACCCTCTGCGTTTAGACCAACAAGCATAGGTGAGCCGTGTTTTGCAAAGAATATAGTTTTATCTTCACTCTTTGTTACAAGTAAAACAGCATAGGCACCCTCAAGTTCACTGATTGTTTTCTCAAATGCCTCAAATGCACTCGAAGTCAATTTTAGATTTTTTTCAAACTGATGAACTATAACTTCAGTGTCTGTTTGACTTAAGAAGCTTACACCATCTTCTATAAGTTCTTTTTTTAACTCAGCATAGTTCTCAATTATTCCATTATGGACTACATAAGAGCTTTCACCTAAGTGTGGATGTGCGTTTAGCTCTGTTGGTTTTCCATGCGTTGCCCATCTAGTATGACCAATACCGGCAGCAAACTTCTCTGTTGTAAAATCTTTTGTCTTCTCTT
>JBDLHW010000127.1:0-5917 GCA_039715155.1 Campylobacterota bacterium
AGCTGAGCGCTGCGGGATATCGAGGGCTTAAGGGGCTGCTGCCCTGGCCTGTTAGCGGGAAAGTGGTATCCTTTTTTGGGCGCCAGAAACACCCGACGTTCGAGACCTATATTGAGCGAAAAGGCATCGAAATTCGAAGCGTAGAGGGGGGAGCGATTCGTGCGGTCATGGACGGGACCGTGGCCTATGCCGACTGGCTCAAGGGATATGGTCTCGTGCTGATTCTCGACCACCCAAATGGGTTTTATTCACTCTATGCGCACAATTCACAAATATTAGTAAAGTCAGGAGACAAGGTATCCAGAGGTGAGATTGTGGCTATGACAGGAGATGGTGTCAATGACGCACCGGCACTCAAACAGGCTGATATCGGGATTGCCATGGGAATTGGCGGTACTGAGGTTGCAAAAGAGGCATCAGATATGATACTCAGTGATGATAACTTCAGCTCAATTGCACATGCTGTAAAAGAGGGTAGAAATGTATTTGATAACTTGATCAAGTTTATTACATGGACTCTGCCTACAAATCTTGGTGAGGGATTGGTAATTTTATTTGCTATTATGCTTGGATTGACCCTTCCAATACTTCCTGTACAGATATTATGGATAAATATGTCAACTGCAATTTTCTTAGGTCTTATGCTTGTTTTTGAACCAAAGGAAGATGATATTATGCAACGCCAACCGAGAGATCCAAGGGCACCTATACTCAATAGAAGTATGATTGTGCAGATGTTGGTTGTTGGGTTCTATATGCTTGTCGCATCATACACTATGTTTAACTATGCAATCTCTCAAGGGCACAGTGTCGAGTATGCTAGAACTATCGCTGTAAATATTTTTGTTTTTGTAGAACTCTTCTATCTATTTAGCTGTAAAGATCTGGATGACTCTGTATTTAAGACAAATATATTTAATAATAAGTTTCTGCTTTTAGGTGTTGGGTTGATGATTTTTGTTCAGGTTTCATTTACGCACGCCAGCTTTATGCAGCTAATGTTTCAGAGTGAGTCTTTGGATATTGCGACATGGTCAAAGATATTGGCAATCGCATTTGGTGTTATCTTTATAGTAGAGATTAAAAGATATATAGAGAGTAAGTTTATTTAATGTTTAATTTAAAAGAGTTAATATCATCACAAGAGGGAAAAATACTGATAATTGGTATATTGATGTTTCTTCTCTTTTTGATTATTGTAGCTGTTGTATATATCTTCTCTGTTGATGATGCCAATAGCCTGGTTGTCATGAGCGTAACAAACTTTTTCTTTGGGCGGGCAGCTGGTATCTCTTACGGCTATACGGTAGAGTTTAGTGACAGAGTGATAATACTCATGAATATGATGATAGAGTTTATTATGGTGATGGTTACCTATCCTCTCTTTGTCTTTAGTTGGAACAAATCACTCAATATAAAATACTTAAGGCACTTTTTCATAAGTGTAAAGAGGCAGAAGTTAAAATATAAAAGTTATTTTCAAAAGTATGGAAAGTATGGACTCTTTCTCTTTGTCTGGTTTCCCTTTTGGATGACTGGACCTGTTGTAGGTGCTATTATAGGTTTTTTAATTGGAATAAAGCACTATACGACTATATTTATAGTCCTGAGTGGAACTTCACTCGCTATTGTAATATGGACATACTTCTTAAAAGAGCTTATCTTTTTGCTAAATCAGATAAGTGCCAACGCTCCCTATATACTTTTGGGACTCTTTATTGTGATTGCAGTGGTTTTAAAAGTTTTAAAAAGCAGAACATAGTACAATAGATACAAATAATTTATAAGAGGTTTAATATGCGATATCTGTTTAGTTTTTTATTTTTAGTAACAACTCTGTTTGCTCACGGCACAGCTGAGAATCATCTACATTTTTTTAGCACTCTGCATGGGGGAGATTTTGTTCTTTTAATCCTTGGTTTAGTAGCTGCTGTATCACTCTATAAATATATAAAAAGAGAAACTCACTAATGTGTCAGGATTGCGGTTGCAGTATTACTGAGACCTCCCATGAGCATACACATTATCATCCAGAAGCGATGGCAAATGTCCATGCCAATCCACAGTTAAACGATAAAAAGACTGTAGATGTCATCGCAAAGATTTTAGATAAAAATGACCATGAAGCTTCTCATAACCGCTCTCACTTTGATAAGCAGGGTGTCTTGGCTATAAATCTTATGAGTTCTCCCGGAAGTGGCAAGACATCACTACTCGAGAAGTTTGCAGATTTAGCTGCGTTTAAATTTGGAGTGATTGAGGGTGACTTAGAGACTAGCAGAGATGCAGATAGACTCAAAGCTAAAGGTGTTCCTGCGTTTCAGATTCAGACAGGTTCAGCATGTCACCTCGATGCATTTATGGTCCATAAAGGCTTGCACGATATGCCACTTGGAGATATAGATGTCTGTTTTGTGGAGAATGTTGGTAACTTGGTATGTCCAGCCTCTTATGATGTGGGTACTCATTTAAATGTAGTACTAGTAAGTGTTCCAGAGGGTAATGACAAGATAGCAAAATACCCGGTTATGTTTCGCAAAGCTGATTTAGTTCTCATAACAAAGACAGACCTTCTTCCCTTTATAGAGTATGACCTAGAGTCTGAGAAAAAAGAGGCGAGAAAACTAAAACCGAATGTTGATATTTTAGAAGTGAATATCAAAGACGACGACTCCATAAAAAAAGTAATAGAGTGGATAGAGTTTAAGAGAAAGATGAGATAGCTGAATGTGTCTATCAATCCCCAGTAGAGTTACAAAGATAGACAGAGAGAGAAATAGTGCTACAGTTGATACTATCGGAGTCTCACGTGAGGCTAGCCTTGATTTAATGGAGGAGAGTAGTGTAAACATAGGTGACTTTGTACTGATTCATATAGGTTTTATAATGAATAAGATTGATGAAAAAGATGCTCTTGACTCACTTGAAGCTTACAAAGAAGTCCTTGCTATACTTGATGAGGAAGAGTTACAAAAGAGAATAATAGAGAGTGATAGTTGTCAGGGTTAGAACTCAAGGATTTATACAGAGGTTTTAGAGAATCTGATACCATAAAAGCCTATGCAAAGCTTATAGAGCAGGAGTCTAAAAAACTCTCAAAGGCAGTAAATATCATGGAAGTTTGCGGTGGGCATACGCACACTATTATGAAGTATGGACTGGGCCAACTGCTTCCTAAAAATGTAAATTTTATTCACGGTCCGGGTTGTCCTGTATGTATCATGCCAAAAGAGAGAGTTGACCATGCTATAGTTTTGTCTAAACTTGAAGATGTGATACTCGTAACCTTAGGTGATATGATAAAAGTACCTGGAAGCAAAGGCTCACTACAAGATGCAAGAGGAGAGGGTGCTGATGTAAGGTTTGTATACTCTCCGACAGATACTATTAAAATCGCAATAGATAATCCGGATAAAAAGATAATATTTTTTGCCATAGGTTTTGAAACAACTACACCTATGACATCTGCACTCATAAATCAGGTTCTAAACAGAGGCATTACAAATATACTCTTTCATATAAACCATGTAACAGTTCCAGAGCCTATGAGAGTTCTCCTTAATGATGAGACAAATAAAATAGATGCCTTTATAGGTCCTGCTCACGTGAGTGTAATATCGGGCTCTAAGATATATGATGAATTTTCTCGTGAGTATAAAAAACAGGTAGTAGTAAGTGGCTTTGAACCGGTTGATGTGATTCACTCTGTTTATATGATACTTAGGCAAATAAACGAAGAGAGATGTGAAGTTGAAGTTGAGTATAGTCGTAGTGTAAGTCATGATGGAAATATCCAAGCTCAAAAGTTAAATGATATGTTTTTTCAAAGAAGAGAAAGTTTTAGATGGAGAGGTATAGGTGATATCGCTTCAAGTGCTCTCAAATTAAAAGATGAGTTCGCCTATCTGGATGCTGAGGTGATTTACAAAGATATACTGCCAAACGCAGAGATAGATGATCACAAATTATGTATCTGTGGAGATATCTTAAAGGGTAAAGCAAATCCGAAAGATTGTAAAGTATTTGGCAAAGCATGTAAACCATCAACCCCGCTGGGAAGCTGTATGGTAAGCAGTGAGGGTGCATGTGCTGCCTATTATAAATATGGGGATTTGGTATAATATAAAATGCTTAATTGTAAAAAACTATTTGTAATCAGACACGCAAAATCAAGCTGGAAAGACTCTTCTTTAGATGATTTTGATAGACCTTTAAACAAAAGAGGAAAGTTAAATGCGCCTTTTATGGGAACAAAATTAAAAGAGAAAAATGTATTGCCGGATATAATTATTGCTAGTCCTGCAAAGAGAGCTAAGAGTACGGCAGAGGTTATTGCCAAAAAAGTGAACTACTCTAAAAATATAGTGTTTAAAAAAGATATATATGATGTTGGCGAGCGTGCAATTAGAAAAATTTTAAAAAAATTAGATGATAAAAACTCTGTAGTGTTTCTCTTTGGACACAATCCGGATTTAGAGATATTAGTTGAAGAGTATGTGGAGTTTGATGAAAATATTCCAACTTGCGGGATTGTAGAGATTGAATTTGATTGTAAGAGGTGGAGAGATATATCTGCAAAAAATGCAAAACTCATCTCGTTTGATTATCCAAAAAGATATAGAGAAGTTCGGTGAGGAATCATAAAATAAAACTTGCCCATGGAAATGGTGGAGAAGAGAATTCTGAGCTGATTTCAAAAGTTTTTTACAAAGCTTTTAAAAATAGTATCTTAGAAAAAAACGAAGATGCGGCTGTTATAGAAGATGGCAGGCTTGCGTTTTCTACTGATAGTTTTACAGTTTCACCTCTTTTTTTTGCAGGGGCAGATATAGGAAAACTTGCAGTTTGCGGTACTTGTAATGACCTTGCAATGATGGGTGCAAAACCTAAGTACCTCACCTGCAGTGTAATCATAGAAGAGGGCTTTAGTATAGAAGTGCTTGAGAGTATTGTTATGTCAATGAAAAAAGAGCTGGAAATAAATGGTGCTATAGTGGTTAGCGGAGATACAAAAGTTGTTCCTCGTGGAAGTGTTGACAAGATATTTATAAATACGACTGGAATAGGCGAGATTTTAAAAAGTGGAATCAGTTCAAATAACATCACTGGAGAAGATATGATAATAATCTCTCGTGATATCGGATGTCACGGTGCTACTATATTTGCCTCACGTGAGGGTGTAGAGCTTAGCAGTGAACTTAAAAGTGACTGCGTTTCACTCTATCCAGTTGTGAAAAAGCTTATTGATGAAGATATTAAAATAACAGCCTTAAGAGATGCTACTCGAGGTGGAATTAGTGCAGTCTTGAATGAGTGGGCAAATCAATCAAGTATTTGCATAGAAGTTCAAGAAGATAAGATTCCTATTAGTGATGAAGTGATGGGACTTTGTGAACTCCTGGGCTTTGATGCAATGAGTCTAGCAAATGAAGGAACTTTTATATTGGCTGTAAAAAAAGAGGATGCAGATAAAACAGTTGAAATTCTTAAAAATTTTAACTCAAACGCAGCTGTTATAGGGAGTGTTTCAGATAAACACTCTAAAAAAGTCATCTTAAATTCGCCGTGGGGAACTCAGAGATTTTTAGATATGCCTACAGGTGAACTGTTGCCGAGAATCTGCTAATGCACGAGTACTCAATTGTCCAGTCTTTAGTAGAGAGCTGTGAAGAACACGTAAAAACCAACAGTGCTTCTAAAGTTACGAAAGTGGTTGTAAAGATAGGTGTTATGAGCGGAGTTGAGCTACACCTTTTAGAAGAGGCTTTTGAGCTATTTCAAGAGGGTACTATCTGTGATGGTTGCGAGTTTGTTATGAATATTCAGAAGGTTGAAATTGAGTGTAATGATTGTCATACTATTAGTGAATTAGAGAAAAATGAGTACCATTGTCCAGAGTGTGAGAGTGTTGATATTA
>JBDLHW010000128.1:0-5903 GCA_039715155.1 Campylobacterota bacterium
ATACATCCCACCCCAACCATAATTGGACTGTAGTATCTCATCAATTATCAAGTCCATATTTTCACTGCTGAATGACAATATACCTTTATGTGAACTGCGTTTAGAAATTTTAGACTTTAGAAACAGAGGCTCTCTATTTTTGTAAGAAGATACCGTTAGAACTGTATAGTGAGACTCATCCTCATCAATTAATGCAAACATCATCCCTATTTTAGACTTGAAAAGAAACTCACCTTCTACGGAGTATATAGGTTCATTCTCCTTAGTCACTAAAATCTGCTCTGCTTTTTGCCACAGATCAGTATGTTTTTTCTCTAAAAAAGCGATTTCATTCACTTTAATCCAACCATATGCAAAACTGCTAAAAACATGTACCCACTCTCTATCATTTGAATAATGAGTGACTAAAAGCGGCTTATTAGCATGTATTGTGCTATTTTGAAGGTAATCAAATGGAAAACCCTCCCCTGCTTTTTTTGGATCTCTTAAAAGCGGTCTATCAGTTGGGAAAGCTCTTATATCTACCTCTTTTAATGATATAGCTTTTTTGTTTATGTTTAAATAGTTTTCAAAGTTAGCGTTACTCTTCATCGTATCAAAAAACTCTTGCTCATGTAGCTGTAGGTTTTCTGCATAGCTTTTTCCAAATTTAAATGTATTAAAAGCCCACTGAATACTATCTTTATCACCCAGTGTCTCGGGAGAGTTCCATACACTAAAGTACTGCTTTTCAAATTCACTTTGATTGATCTTGGTTAAACTTTTATCAAGTTCAGATGAATATTGTCTTACATCCTGAGGAATAGCAGATAGACCACCCAAGCCCTCTTGTGTCCTAACTTCAACACTACTTTTTGTAGAACAACCAACTATAAAAGCTGTTAAAAAAACTATCCATAAAACTCTCAATCTATTTCCTCTTTTTAATCAACATCACCAAATCTGCTAACAACCCTTCCTATTACTTCTACTTCACTAGGATCAAGTGTTTGAGTTGAATATACTTCATTATCAGATATTATATCTATTTTTCCATCGATTCTTTTTTGAATACGTTTTATAAAGAGACCGGCCTCCGTTCTGAGTGTAAAAATACCACCTCGTCCAAGATCTTTTTTATCTCTATTAATAAATACTATGTCATTATAGCTAAAGGTAGGTTCCATTGAGTCCCCAGAGACGTTTATTGCCTCTATATTTTTAAGTTCTCTCTCTCCACCTAGCATAAATACAAACTGCTCCGGTATCTCCAACTCCTCTATCTCTTCGCACTCAACATCGCCACCGCCGCCTGCACTTGCATTTACATCACTAAAATATTTAACCATGTAAAATTTATTTGTAGCTTCAACCAGACTCTCAGGTGATTGTCCGTAGAGCATCCAGTTAATAGATATAGATTTTTTTGCACAGAAGTCTAAAAGCTCCGTAAACGGGATTTTATTGCGTTTTTTCATAGTTGCAAAATTCATCTGCGTTATACCTAAGACATCTGCAACATCTTTATCAAATATTTTTTTTGAAGTAAAATCAGCTGAGACTATACTTTTAATCTCTTCGACAATCTCTGTAAATGTGTTCATTTCAGACTCCTTTTTGTCATATATGAGAAGATTGTAATATATTTTTGCAATAAAGTCAAATTTTTAATGACAATTTGTCATATTATTACTGGAAGTGTAAATTAAAGTGTAATATTTTTCTAAATTAACTAAAGGATTTGAAATGGCACTTATAATTAAAAATGCAGAAAGCCTGTTTGAAAGATTTGAAAATAGTATTGGTGATTGGGCAGAAAAAATCTTTTAAGAGTTTTTTGACTCTTCTTCTTTTTTTTCTTCGTCTAGTCTAAACTGCTCTTCTCTTTGAGCTGATTTATTTTTATGGTATCCACCAAAGACAAAAATCATAAATAGTACAAAAAGCACTACCATAATAGTATCAATCACTGTACCCACTATATCCCCTTGTTAAATGTGCTATAAGTCTGTCTGATTGCATCGTACAGAACAATACCCGTACTTATCGCTAGATTAAGACTTCTACCGTCTGCTGTCATTGGTATAGTTACATTTTGACTTTTGTACCGCTCAAGTATATCTTCAGGTATTCCCTTTGTTTCACTTCCAAAGAAAATAAAGTCTCCATCTTTGAACTCTACCTCAAAGTATGGTCTGTCGGTTTTAGTCGTTGCAAAATAGGCATTGTCAGTTATTTCATTATTTTTGAAAAAATCATCTAAATCTTCCCAAACATGCAGATCCAACTTGTCCCAGTAGTCAAGTCCTGCACGTCTTACAGCTTTCTCATCTATATCAAAACCGATTGGTTTAATCAGGTGAAGAGATGCTCCTGCATTTACACATAAACGCCCTATTGCACCGGTATTATTAGGGATTTGAGGATGTACAAGAACTAAATTAAATGCCATTGTTAAAAGATTACCGTCTTGTTTGCGTATACAAATATTCTATCTTCAAGAGCTAGTTTAAGAGCACGTGAGAGCACTATCTTCTCAACATCTCTTCCTGAGCGCTGCATATCTCTCCAGCTGTAAGCGTGGTCTACATGTTTAATCTCTTGAGCTATGATTGGGCCTTCATCTAAGTCATTGTTTACAAAGTGAGAGGTAGCACCTATAATCTTAACACCTCTTTCATAAGCTTGTTTATAAGGGTTTGCACCTATAAATGCAGGTAAAAAAGAGTGATGTATATTTATTATTTTATCTTCATAATGCTCAACAAAACCTGGAGTAAGTATACGCATATATTTAGCCAAAACTATATAATCAACATCTTTGTAGCTATCTATAGTCTCCATAATCTTCTTCTCATGCTCTGAGCGCTCTAAATTTTCATGGGAAATTGCAATATATGGAATATTAAACTTAGTTACCAGTGATTCAAGATCGTCATAATTAGATACCACCGCCAGTATATTTGCCTCAAGTTCACCGGATTCATGGCGAATAAGGATATCACCAAGGGCATGAAGCTCTTTGGTTGCCATGATGATAATGTTTTTCTTTTTTGGCTCTATAACTCTAACAGTAGCACTTTGAGGAAGAACTCCCTCTAAAGCATCACCAAGCTCTTTTTTGTCAACATCACCATCAACAACACTTCTCATGAAGAATTTATTACTATCTTTATCAACGAACTCACTGTTTGATAAGATGTTCATATTGCTATTAACAAATACAGTAGATATCTTGTGAACTAAACCTTTTTCATCATTTGCATCTATTAGGACTCGGTATTGGCTCACTATCTATCCCCTTTTTCTAACATCTGAACTCTTGAATCGATTGTAGCTAGTACATACTCTAAAAAGTTTAGCGTCATATCTACTTTAGCCTCTATGTTTGTGTTATTTGGAGCTTGAAAGCCTTCAAAAAGCACTAAAAGTCTCTCTCTAATGGAGTTTAGGTACATAAGTTCACTATCACTAGACCCAAATGCTTGCTCATTACTGATTTCACTGCCAGATGAAGAAACACTCTCTTTTTCAATAACACTCTCTTTTTTAGGAGCTTGTGTTGGCACATCATCTTCCATCTCGGCTAGTGTCGAGAGTATTACATCTTTTAATTCCATGCTTTTAATAACCACCTTTCAAACTCATTAAACTCTACTTCTGTGTCCATCTTTATAAAAAACTCTTTCATTTGAGAGTCTACATTTAAAAACTTCTTTCTCATTCCAGAGAGTCTTCGTATCGCAATTTTTGCATCACTGTTACTCGGATCTTTTTTTAAAACCTCTTTATAAATATTTAGTGCTTCCTCTTTTAAGCCTTGAAGTTCATAAATATTTGCTAAAGTCAGTGTCTGCATATAGAGTGTTTCCTATCTATCTAGCAATATAGTTTGCTATGATTGAACCCATTTCACTAGTTGAACATACCTCTTTAGCATCAAACTGAGCCAAATCACCTGTTCTATAACCTTCACTCAATGCTTTTTTGATTGCAGCGTCTATTTTGTCAGCCGCTTCAACTTCACCCAGTGCATATCTTAGCATCATAGAAGCTGATGAAATAGTTGCAATCGGGTTTGCTATACCTTGACCTGCGATATCTGGAGCAGAACCGTGTATAGGCTCATAAACACCTATCTTATCACCAACAGATGCTGATGGTAAAAGACCGATAGAACCACAAAGCATTGAAGCCTCATCACTTAAAATATCACCAAAGATATTTCCTGTAAGCATTACATCAAACTGCTTTGGATTGAGAACAAGTTGCATAGCAGCATTATCTACATACATATGAGAAAGCTCTACCTCTGGATACTCTGCTGACACCTCAGTAACAACATCTCTCCAAAGCTGAGAAACATCAAGAACATTTGCCTTATCTATAGAACAGACTCTTTTATCTCTTTTCATCGCAATTTTAAAAGCATGATGAGCGATACGAATAATCTCATCACGAGTGTAAACCATAGTGTTCCACCCTTTATCTTCTGTACGGCCTTTTGGCTCACCAAAGTAGATACCGCCAATAAGCTCACGTACAACCATAATATCAACACCCTTGATGATCTCCGGCTTGAGTGATGATGCATTAATCAACTCATCATATACAACAGCAGGACGAAGATTTGCATAAACACCAAGCTCTTTTCTAAATCTTAAAAGACCACTCTCTGGACGCTTTTCACGTGGAAGTGCATCCCATTTTTCTCCACCGATTGCTCCAAATAGAACAGCATCAGAGTTTAATGATTTTGTAATAGTCTCTTGTGGAAGCGGGTCACCTGTAATATCATAAGCAATACCACCCATTAGAGCCTCATCGTAATCAAAATGAAGTCCACTGCATGAAGCAACAGCATCTAAAACTTTTACAGCCTCATCTACGATTTCCGGACCAATTCCATCACCTTTAATTAGTGTTATTTTATAGTTTTTCATTATTTACCTTTTAGTTCATTAGCAGCGAAATTCATTAATCCACCAGCATCTATTAACTCTTGCATAAACTCCGGAATTGGAACAAAATTATACGTTTTGCTTGTAGTTTTATTAGTAATGGTACCGGCATTCATATCTACACTGATCTCATCACCCTCTTTTATCTCTGCACTCTCAGGCAGCTCAAAAATAGGAAGTCCCATATTAAATGCGTTTCTATAAAAAATTCTTGCGAAAGTTGGCGCAATAACAGCGGCAACACCAGCAGCCTTAAGTGCGATAGGAGCATGCTCACGTGAGCTTCCGCATCCAAAGTTTTCACCAGCAACTATTACATCACCTACACTCATATTTTTTACAAACTCCGGGTCTGCATCTTCCATAACATGTTTTGCCAATTCCTCAGGAACTGAAGTGTTTAAGTATCTTGCAGCGATAATCAAGTCTGTGTCAATATCTTTACCGAACGTCCAAACTTTTCCATCAATATTTGCTTTTTGCATATATAAAATCCTATATGTATCTAAATTAATTTTGCGATTATATCTAAAAGGAGGTTTTATTTTTATAAAGAGAGTAAGAGTTGTCTATTTTGAGTTATAAAATTTGAAATTACCCCTACCGCCCTGCTTAGCATCATACATAGCTAAATCGGCAGCTTTCATTAGTTCACTAGCCCCAGTGCCATCCTTGGAGTAAAAAGAGATACCGATACTCGTGCTAAGATTAAATGTATCATCCCCTAATGTAACAGGCTCTTTCATTGCATCAAGTATTTTTTGAGCCACTACAGATGATGTATTAGGTTTAATATGGTCTTCAATTATAATCATAAACTCATCACCACCCATACGAGCTAGAGTGTCTTCAGCTCGTATACTCTCTTTAAGGCGCTCTGAAAAGATTATAAGTGCTTCATCCCCGGCATCATGACCATATGTGTCATTGATATTTTTGAAATAATCCAAATCTAAAAAAAAC
>JBDLHW010000129.1:0-5889 GCA_039715155.1 Campylobacterota bacterium
ATAGATACGGCTACAAACTCTACGATTGACCAGACAAAAGAGGTAGTTGAGTGTGTTGTTGAATCTTTTAGAGGAGAAGAGGAAGTTTTAAATATGGAGATGTTTTTAGGTCAAGGTGCTCCGCTTGATTATGCAGGACTCGTAAAGGGAAGTGCATTTAAAAGACTTAAGAGTCAAGCTGAGGTTGTTGTAAACCTGACTGATAAGCATGGACGTGATGAAGCCTCTTATATGATGGTTCATCGTCTTCGCCCTGCAATACAAGAGAAGTGTGAAAACCTCTATAAGGGTACAACTGTAAAGTTTGTAGAGATGCCTTCAGGCCCCCCGACATTTGCTACTATAGTTGTAAATCTATACGGAAAAGACTCTCTGCTTCTTCGCCAAACTTCAGAGATAGTAGAAGCATCACTACAGGAAACAGAAGGATTAGTAGATATTGATGTTATGCAGGATGATGTTTATACAAAGTATGAGATTATCCCAAATGTTGAAAAGATTATCTCCAGTAATCTCTCGGTTGAGCAGGTGAGTAATATTTTATATATGGCATTTAAAGGTAATGTGGTTGCTACAAAAAACTCAACTCTGCAGCAGGACCAGATTCCTATTTTTGTATCTCTAGATAAAGAGACTAGAACTCTAGACCATGCTAGTCGTGGTGAGTTAGCACTAAAGCTCTCACGTCTAAAGCTTTTAAACAGACAGGGTGTTATGGTTCCGGTTAAAGAGGTTGTAGAGATTGTCCCAACAGTTGCAGACCCTACAATTTTCAAAAAAAATATGAGAAATATGGTCTCTGTAACAGCAGAGTGTGACTTGGTGTCTCAAGTTTATCCTCTTATGGATGCAAGAGAGTCGATGATATCAAAGTTAGAAGCTGATTTTGAGATAGAGAGACTTACCGGTATGAGTACATATATGTTTGATCTTGCCCTAGTACATAAGCTAACAGGAGAGAAGGTTTTAGTGAGATGGGATGGGGAGATGAAAGTTTCACTTGATACCTTTAGGGACTTAGGTGGTGCGTTTATATCTGCCCTAGTGCTTATGTTTTTGTTAATGGTTGTCTATTATAAATCTTTTGCACTCAGCGGTATTGTTTTAATTGGTAGTTTTCTCTCTATTATCGGTGTAATTATAGGACACTTTATTACCGATCTGATAGCTCTGTGGTTTACAGGTGTACACTTTTACCTCACAGCAACATCTCTTATCGGTTTTATTTCACTTATGGGGATTAGTGCCAGAAGTTCACTCCTGCTTATTGACTTTACCAAGTCACTTATAGAGAGTGGTATAGAGAAAAACAGGGCTATCGCAATATCAACAGCGACAAGAGCAAAACCTATCCTGCTAACAGCGGTAGCAATTATCTTAGGTTCACTACTTCTTGCAACAGACCCTATTTTTGGCGGTCTGGGGATTGCACTGATTTTTGGTAGTATGGCTTCTACACTAGTCTCACTCTATTATATACCTGTTCTTATGTCCAAGGCAGAAGCAATCTGTCCGGCAGTCGAGCAGTGTGAAGATGGAGTTGGAATCGACGTGGAAAATATGGATGTAGCAGATGTGGCTCCTGAAGTACACTTTGGAAACCCTATGGATAAGAAGTAAGGGGGAGGTATTACAATAAGTCTTTTATAATTAAAAGACTTATTGTAAATATTCGTCTATAGCTGAGAGCTATTTATCCATCAATTTTTTATAGTATAACTTTAGAGCATCAGCATCTGGCTCTTTGATATATTTGATTGCATAGTAACTATGTTCCACAGCAGCCAATTGAACCTCTTTATCCGGATTTTTAATGAAGCCTATCGCTTGATGACTCTGCTTAACAGCAGCTAGTTGAGCCTCTTTATCTGGGTTCTTAATGTATTGAATAGCGTGATAACTCTTATTTACAGCAGCTAGTTGAGCCTCTTTAGCTGGATTTTTGATGTGTTTAATGGCGTGGTAGTTTTTATTTACAGCAATTAATTGAGCCTCTAAGCTTGGGTTTTCAATAAACTCTATTGCACGATATTCTCGTCTTACGGCAGCTAATTGAACCTCTTTGTCTGAACTATTTATGCCTCGCAATTGTGATTCAAATGAAGATCCATAAGACAGACTTGATCCTAGAATCATTAACCCTGCAACAGCACTACTAAGTATATTCTTTTTATACATATGTCAACTCCTATTAGTATTTGAAAATATTATATATCACAAACACTTCTATATAAGTTAAAATAATATGTGATAAATTACAAGATGATAATAATGTTACTTTTTAACGCATCATATTTATCACATTTTAGAGATGTTTTTTGTAGATTATGGAATATTGTAAAAGAGTTGTTGAGGAGGAGACGATACGCTTTTTAGCGTATCGAAATTGTTTAAAGGCTAAGGATTAAAGTTTACCTTTTTCATATTTAGCTTTTAATTTTAAGTAATCTTGGTAATCATCAGAGTTGATGTTATTAGATACTGATTTAGTTGAATCATTTGCATTGTTAGACGCAGTGTTAGATGAATCTCTTAAGTCATTTGATACAGTCTTAGTTGAATCATTTGCATTGTTAGATGCAGTGTTAGATGAATCTCTTAAGTCATTTGATACAGTCTTAGTTGAATCATTTGCATTGTTAGATGCAGTGTTAGACGAATCTCTTAAGTCATTTGATACAGTCTTAGTTGAATCATTTGCATTGTTAGATGCAGTGTTAGACGAATCTCTTAAGTCATTAGAGATAGTTCTAGTTGAGTCATTTGCATTGTTAGTTGCAGTATTAGATGAATCTCTTAAGTCATTAGAGATAGTTCTAGTTGAGTCATTCAAGTTATTTGACGTAGTTTTCGTTGAGTCATTAAGATTATTTGAAATCGTCTTAGTAGAATCGTTGAAATTATTTGATGTAGTCTTAGTTGAGTCATTTAAGTTATTTGAAGTAGTCTTAGTTGAATCATTTAAGTTGTTAGATACATTTTTAGTAGCATCATTTACATCATGAGAAACAGCGACAGTTGAATCTTTGAAATCTTTAGTAGCCATAGTTGAGCTATCTTTAAAGTCTCTAGTAGTATTACTGATTGAATCTTTAGAGTCCTCAGCAACTTCAATAGTTGAGTCTCTTAAATCTTTAGAGATACCAGTTGTAGTATCAGAACCACTTTTTACAGTAGCAATCTCAGCAGTTTTAAGGTCATCAGACGCTTTAACAGCTGTATCTTTTGCATCATGGCTTACACTTGTTACGGTACGCTCACCACTCTTAGAAACTTCAACACCACCATCAACAGCTGATTGAGTTGCCTCTTTAGCATCTTTACTCATAGAAGTAACACCATCTTTCATGTCTTTAAACATGTCTCCAAAACTGAAATCTGCTGATAAGCTTGTTGTAAGTGCAAGAGCTGCTACTGTACTTATTACTAATTTTTTTGTCATTTATTTCCCCTGTATT
This sequence comes from Campylobacterota bacterium, assembly GCA_039715155.1. Classification (GTDB taxonomy): domain Bacteria; phylum Campylobacterota; class Campylobacteria; order Campylobacterales; family Sulfurimonadaceae; genus Sulfurimonas. The sequence goes on from JBDLHW010000129.1 coordinate 3,459, forward strand.
TAAATATGAACTAGAAAAACTATAACCCTTTCAAACTAAAACGCAACTGAAAGCAAGATAATTTTTTGTAATAAGTGATTATAATGTTTTAAAATATCACACTTCACAGATTTAGTTTTCAAGTATCACATTTTTTTATTTTGTGCTACTTATTTATATTATTTTAGGCTATAATACTTTAGAGTACAAATCAAAGGATAGATATGAAAAAGTTCTTATTAATGTTAGTAGTTGCCTCAACTGTAGTTATGGCTAAACCTTATACAATAGAAGATAGAATTCATGATATGAATGAGATGGCTAGTGCCATGAACATAATTCAGAGCGGTTTTTTCTATAATAACTACTCTACAGTTGAAGCCGGAGTAGAAAAACTCTCATCTGCTGTTTCACGTGTAAAACCACCACTCGAAGAGGTGCAAGAGCAAGATGTGCTTGCAAGATATATGAATCAAAAAATACAGATGTCAAACAAGATTGTTAAAAATATAAGTAGAAGATCAATAGATATTTTAGAGAGAATGAAAGATGGTGATTCTACTCAAGCTGTTCAAGCATATACAAAGATTATGGGTCAATGTATGAAGTGTCATAGAGAAATGCGTAACTGGTAGGTTTGAAATATGAGATATTTTTTATTACTTTTTGTAACGCTTAGCTCTCTCTTTGGTGCCGAGCTTGTTTTGACGGGAACAGTGATTTCCAATAATCAAAAAATGATACCTGCTAGATATATGGGGTATGTAAAAAAGGTAAATTTTGAAGTTGGTGATAGTGTTCAACGTGAGGATGTACTTTTTGAGTTAGAATCAGCAGAGTTTGATATTATGGAGTCTCAAGCCGACTTAGCGCTAGAGCAGGCAAAGCTCATGTTAGATGTATATAAGACTAGACTGCGTCATAACAAAAAAGAGAAACGTAACTTAAAGCGTGATAGAAAAAAGATGGTAAGTATAGATTTTCAAGAGAGTATGAATGACTTGGATGAAGCTGCAGAAGACATTACTTCTTCTATAGAGTCTGTACAAGTCTTAGTAGAACAGGCAAGCGAGAAGACAAAACAGTTCGCGACTATTGCAGGCTACCTGAAAGTTCGAGCACCAAACAATGGAATTTTAGTTGATAAAAGAATCAGAGTGGGTGATATGGTGGCACCTGGAATGTTGACTATGATTTTAGTGGATATGGATCATTTAGAGATAGAGGCAGAAGTTGCCGAGTCTGACCTGAAATATGTAAGACGTAACAAAGTTGTAGATATTAAAATTCCTTCACTAAACTATAAAGCTTCAGGATTTATCAAAGCGATAGTTCCAAGTGCAAATCCTATGGCACACACTTTTAAAATCAGAGTACATTTTGAGAAAAAGAGTGATATGGTTTTCCCGGGAATGTATGCAAAAGTATATGTTGACTTAACTGATGAGATTGCTAATAAACTTTAGCACTCTTTAGTATTGTTTCTATTTGGATAGAATATCATTAAATATTATCCACTAGGAACAAAAATGAAACATATCTATACTGCACTAATTATGAGTGTTAGTTTATTGACAACTAACAGCTTCGCTTCAACTCCAAAATATACTGCAATAAATGTCCCAAAAAAGATGACAGTCGCTGTTAAAAAAGAGAGGTTTTATTATCTTCTATCTCCTGCTGTTGATAAAGTCTACAGTGAACTTACAGTTCAATATAATGAAGTAAAAAAAGATTTAAAGAGTGGTTCAAACAGTGCAAGAGTTGAAAAATTAAAAACTACTTATAAAGTTAAAACAGACAAAGAGTTACTTTTAGCTCTTAAACCACACCCTCAAAGTATAGCTCTTGCACAAGCGGCAATGGAGAGTGCTTGGGCAACTTCTAGATTTTTCGTAAAAGCGAACAATGTATTTGGAATGTGGTCTGTGAACAAAAATGAGCCACGTATTGCTGCTGGTGAAAAACGCGGCGGAACAAAAACTATCTGGCTCAAGAAGTTTGCCAGCATTGAAGAGTCTGTAAGAGAGTATTATAAAATGATGGGAAGAGGTAGAGCCTACAAAGATTTTAGAAGAGTTCGTCATGAGACTAGTGATGTACTAAAAATGGTTAAAGAGCTGGACAACTACTCAGAGATTGGTGAGAAGTACACAAAAGAGTTAGCAAGTATGATAAGGTATAACAAACTAACAAAATATGATAAGCAATAGCACTAAATAATTTGCTATAATTGCGTCTATGAATAAGCTTCAAGAGTATCTAAACGCTCACGATATTAGTGAGATGCACCCATCAGAAATTGCCAATATTTTAAAGCAGCTAGATGATAGCGAGTTCTCTGATGCTGTAAAACTAATCCCTAAAGATATAGTTGGTGATGTTGCTCTGGCACTTCCGGATAGACTTTTTGATGATGTTGTTGAAAACCTTAGTGTTGATGAACTTTCTC